>JBATNB010000467.1:0-2778 GCA_049290135.1 Rhizobiaceae bacterium | reverse complement strand
CGCATGAGGGTTCCGCGCCCCGGGCCGATCTCGGCGATGACCGGGCGCGCGGGGCGGCCGGAAAGGTCCCACGCGGCGATCAGCCAAAGCGCGACGATCTCGCCGAACATCTGGCTGATCTCGGGCGCGGTGACGAAGTCGCCGGCGGCGCCGAAGGGATCGCGCGTGGTGTAGTAACCGTCGGACGGATCGAACAGGCACAGGCGCATGTAATCGGCGATGCCGAGCGGTCCGTCGCGGCGGATCATGGCCGCGAGACGGCCGGCCAGCGCGTTCACGCGCCGGCGGCCGGCTTGCGCGCCCGCGCTACCAGCCAGATGCCGATGGCCAGCATCGGCAGGGTCAGCACCATGCCCATGGTCAGCCAGTCGGTGCCGAGCAAATAGCCGAGTTGCGCGTCGGGAACCCGGAACTGCTCGACGAACAGGCGCGACAGTCCATAGACGATCAGATAGGCCCCGCCGACGACGCCGGGATGGCGCAGCATGGCGAACCGGTGGGTCAGCAGCCGCAGAACGAGGAACAGCACCAGCCCCTCCAGCAAGGCCTCGTAAAGCTGGGAGGGATGGCGCGGCTCAGGCCCGCCGTTCGGAAACACGAAGGCCCAGGGCACGTCGGTCGGGCGGCCCCACAGTTCGGAATTGACGAAATTGGCGACGCGGACGAGGCCGATCGCGGGGGGAGCGGAGGCGGCCAGCACGTCGAGCATGGAGAAGGGCGTGATGCCGCGCGCCCGCGCCATCAGCGCGAAGGCGAGCAAGGCGCCGAGCATGCCGCCGTGATAGCTCATGCCGCCTTCCCAGATCGCGACGATCCGCGCCGGCGATTCGACGAAGCGCGCCAGGTCGTAGAACAGGACGTAGCCGATGCGCCCGCCAAGCACGATGCCGAGCGCCAGCCAGACGATGGCGTCATCGATGTCGGCGGCCGATATCGGCGACTTGCCGCCCCAGAGCCGGTCATTGGAGACGAGGCGGCGGCCGTACCACCAGCCGATCAGGATGCCGACGACATAGCCGAGCCCGTACCAGTGGATGGCAAGCGGGCCGATGCGGACGATCACCGGGTCGATCTCGGGAAAGGGCAGGACGGCGATCAGGGAAGCGAAGGAATCCACACGCATGTTCCGGTTCGGCTGGGCGGCGGGACCATGCGTCGCGTCCGGCGGGCGGTCAAGCCGCGCCCTTGCATCGCGACGCCATGACGCCTAGTTCATACCCAGCACGAAGGATTGCGCCATGAACACCGGACCGAACCGCATTCTCGACGATCTGGCCAAGCTCATCACCGATGCCGCCGGCGCGGCGCAGGGTGTGCGCCGCGAGGTGGAGGGCGCCGTCCGGGCGCAGATCGAGCGGCTGGTCAATTCGATGGACCTGGTCAGCCGCGAGGAGTTCGAGGCGGTGCGCGAGATGGCGGTGAAGGCGCGCGAGGAAAACGACGCCCTTTCGGCCCGGATCGCGGCGCTCGAGGGCGTCGCGGCGCCGCGCAAGGCGGCCCGGACCGCCCCGGCCAAAAAATAGGCGGGGAAAACCGGTTTTCCGGCCGCCGGGAAAAAACCGTTTCGCACGAGTCGGTTATGGGTCGCCTGGCTGGCGGACAACAAGGTCCGCGAGCGGGACGGTCCGATGCGCCGCAAAAAAGGGCTGGCGTGTTGGCCTTCCATCAATAGACTGAAATCGTTGCATGATTCGGGAGCGAATCGTGCGCCGGGCGTCGGGGTCCGGGCCATGCGCCCGCGCCATCCCGCCGGTTCGATGCAGTCCGGTCGGCGTGTCATGAGCGGGCGTATTTTCCGCAGCGAACAACGGGACGATCAGCCATGAGCCTCGCCGAAGCGGAATTCATCCGTGACGCCCATCCCGTCGACATGATCGAGCGCGTGGCCGACGCCAATTCCTGGGCGTTCGAGCGCACCGGGGACGACGAGATCGCCATCGCGGTGGCCGGGCAGTTCTCCGACTATGACGTGTCGTTCTCGTGGATGGAGGATTTCGAGGCGCTGCACCTGGCCTGCGCGTTCGACCTGACGGTTCCGGAGGACCGCGCGCTCGAGGTGATGCGGCTCCTGTCGCTGATCAACGAGCAGATGCTGTTCGGGCATTTCGACATCTGGGAGCAGGAAGGCGCCATCATGTACCGGCAGGCGCTGATCCTGGCCGGCGGCGTGCAGCCGACCGACCGCCAGGTGGAGGTGCTGCTCGCCTCGGCGCTGGAATCGTGCGAATCGCATTTCCTCGCCTTCCGCTTCGTCATCGAGCACAGGCTGAGCGCGCGCGCCGCGCTCGATGCCAGCCTGTTCGAGACCCATGGCAGCTGCTGAGCCGGGGTCGGTCATCGCCTGGGCGGATTTCGACAAGGTCGACATCCGCGTCGGCACGATCATTGCCGCCGAGCCGTTCCCGCAGGCTCGCAAGCCGGCCTACCGGCTGCGCATCGATTTCGGCCCGGAGATCGGCGAGAAGAAATCCTCCGCCCAGATCACCCGCCACTACACGCCGGCCGACCTGATCGGCCGGCAGGTGGTGGCGGTGGTCAACTTTCCGCCGCGCCAGATCGGTCCGTTCATGTCGGAAGTGCTGACGCTCGGCGTGCCGGACGCCGACGGCGAGGTGGTGCTGCTGCGGCCGACGCTGGACGTGGCGGACGGCGGACGGATGTTCTGATCTCAGACCGGCACGCGCACGATCGCCCGCAGGCCGCCCTGCGGGCTGTCGTCGAGAGTGACGTCGCCGCCATGGCTGCGCGCGATGTCGCGGGCAATGGCCAGGCCGAGCC
>JBATNB010000466.1:0-3988 GCA_049290135.1 Rhizobiaceae bacterium | reverse complement strand
GCCCTCGCCGACGCCGCCGGCGAGATTGGCCAGCACGCTCTCCATGCGCGTCGCATAGGGGCGCGCGGCCTCGGCCATGGATTGGGCGCGACGCAGCTTGGCCGCCGCGACCATCTGCATGGCCTTGGTGATTTTCTGCGTCGCCTTCACCGAGGCGATGCGTACGCGCAGGTCTTTCAGCGAAGCCATGTGTCAGCGCCTCTCGCCTGTCGGTCCGTCACGCGAACGTCTTGGCGAACTTGTCGATTTCCGCCTTCAGCTTCGCCTTGGTATCGTCGCTGATCTGCTTGTCGTTGCGAATCGCGTCGAGCACGGCCTTGCCCTCCGTGCGCATGTGCGCCAGCAGGCCCTGCTCGAAACTGCCGACCTGGTTGACGGCGAGCTTGTCGAGATAGCCGTTGACGCCGGCGAAGATGACCGCGACCTGTTCTTCCGTCTTCAGCGGCGAGAACTGCGGCTGCTTCAGCAGCTCCGTCAGGCGGGCGCCGCGGTTGAGCAGGCGCTGCGTGGCGGCGTCGAGGTCGGAGCCGAACTGCGCGAACGCCGCCATTTCGCGGTACTGCGCAAGCTCGCCCTTGATCGAGCCGGCAACCTGCTTCATCGCCTTGATCTGCGCCGAGGAGCCGACGCGCGACACCGACAGGCCGACATTGACGGCCGGGCGGATGCCCTGGAAGAACAGGTTGGTTTCCAGGAAGATCTGGCCGTCGGTGATGGAGATGACGTTGGTCGGGATGAAGGCCGACACGTCGTTGCCCTGCGTCTCGATGACCGGCAACGCGGTCAGCGAACCGGCGCCATTGTCCTCGTTGAGCTTGGCGGCGCGCTCCAGCAGCCGCGAATGCAGGTAGAACACGTCGCCCGGATAGGCCTCGCGTCCCGGCGGGCGGCGCAGCAGCAGCGACATCTGGCGATAGGCGACGGCCTGCTTGGACAGGTCGTCATAGCCGATCAGCGCATGCTTGCCATTGTCGCGGAACCACTCGCCCATCGCGCAGCCTGCGAACGGGGCGAGGAACTGCATCGGCGCCGGGTCGGACGCCGTGGCGGCCACGATGATGGAGTATTCCAGCGCGCCGCGCTCTTCCAGCACCTTGACGAACTGCGCCACGGTGGAGCGCTTCTGGCCGACGGCGACGTAGACGCAGAACAGCTTGTCCTTGTCGGCGCCGCTCTCGTGGATCGGCTTCTGGTTCAGGATCGTGTCGAGGATGATGGCGGTCTTGCCGGTCTGGCGGTCGCCGATGACCAGCTCGCGCTGGCCGCGGCCCACCGGGATCAGCGCATCGATGGCCTTGAGGCCGGTCGACATCGGCTCGTGCACCGACTTGCGCGGGATGATGCCGGGCGCCTTGACGTCGACGCGGCGCCGTTCGGTCGCCTTGATCGGGCCCTTGCCGTCGATCGGGTTGCCGAGCGCGTCGACCACGCGGCCGAGCAGCCCGGGACCGACCGGCACGTCGACGATGGCGCCGGTGCGCTTGACGGTGTCGCCTTCCTTGATGTCGCGGTCGTTGCCGAAGATGACGACGCCGACATTGTCGGCCTCGAGGTTCAGCGCCATGCCGCGGATGCCGCCGGGGAACTCGACCATTTCGCCGGCCTGGACCTTGTCGAGGCCGTAGACACGGGCGATGCCGTCACCGACGGACAGGACCTGCCCGACCTCCGAGACCTCGGCTTCCTTGCCGAAATTCTTGATCTGATCTTTCAGGATTGCGGAGATTTCCGCGGCGCGGATTTCCATCAGCCGACCTCTTTAAGTGCGAGCTTGAGCGAATTGAGTTTGGTCTCGAGCGAGGAATCGATCTGACGCGATCCCATCTTGACGATCAGGCCGCCAAGGATCGAGGGATCGACAGTCAGCGCGATCGCGACGTCCTTCCCGGCAATGCCCTTGAGCGTGGCCTTGAGGTCCTTTTCCTGCTGCGCCGACAGCGCGTGCGCGCTCGTCACCTCGGCGCTGGTTTCGCCGCGCGCCTCGGCCGCCAGGCGCCGGAACGCGGCGATCATCGCCGGCAGCGCGAACAGGCGGCGATTGCGCGCCACCACCTTGAGGAAATTCGCGGTCATGGCGCCGAACCGGGCCTTCTCGACCAGCTTGGTGATCGCCTTGACCTGGTCGTCGGCCGAAAACACCGGGCTCTTGACCAGCCGGTCGAGGTCGGCGCTGCCCTTCAGCATGGCCTCGAAGGCGCCGAGGTCCTTCTCGACGGCGGCGACGGCCTTTTCGGCCGCCGAAAGCTCGAACAGAGAGCCGGCATAACGTTCGGCGACACCCGAGATCGAAGACGACGATTTCGCCACGTTTGGATCAATCCTTGACCGGGATGGCCTGCGGATTCGCCCGTTCGGGAAACGAAAGGCTAAATCCTTGACCTTGTTGATAATTCTCGACCGCAGGGACAGATGGAACAGCGCCCCCCGCCAAAATCCGGTTGCCGTCTAGCACAGGCTTCCCGGACTCGCAACCGCGCCCGCCTTCGCCTTTCGGGGCGAGTTTGTCGCATCCCCGCGCCGGTGCGCCGCCGGTCAGGGAACAAATCCGAGCGCGTAGGCGAATGCGAGCGCCGAAAGCGCCAGCTCCAGCGCCAGGAACAGCCAGTTGGCAAGCGTCAGGCCCTTGTCCGACAGCATCGACACGAAACGCCCGAACGCGGTGGCGATCCAGGCCGCGCCGAGCGCCAGGGAAAGCAAGGGCTGCGGGTGCAGCACCAGGCAGGCAAGCCCTAGGCCGAGGCGGAAACCGCCATAGGAGGCGCGCACGTCCGCCAGCGCCGACACGCGCTCGTTCGCCGTCTGCAGCCGCATGACGCGCAACATGAGCCGTGGCGCAAACAGCGCCGCCAGCCCGAGAAACGCCGTGAACGCCGCCGCGCCCCACGCCATCCACTCGCCGTTCGTCGCCGGCCAGAAAAGCTCCATCCCCGCCTCCGTGCTTGCCCGGGCAGGGAACAGTGCTTCGCCCGCCCCGGTCAAGGGCCTTGACGAAGGCCCGGGGCTGCCCGAGGCTCGGTCGGCGCGAAACCGCGAGGGAACAGGCCATGGGCAGGCGACGCTGGATATCCTCGATCGCCGCCGGGCTGCTTTTCGCCGCCTGCGTCGCCGCCGCCGCCGTTCCCGGTCCGCAGCGCGCCCTCGCCCCCGGCCTGTTCGGCCTGACCGAGATCGCCGACGGCGTGTGGACCGACGATCCCGGGCAGGGCGAGACGCAGATGCGCATGATCGCCGGCGCGAACGCCCGCGTCCGCGCATTCTTCGGCGACCTCGGCCGGTCTCCCAGGCTGATCCTGTGCGTCACCATGATGTGCGAGAAGACGTTCGGCGGCACCGGCAATGTCGCCGTCGCCTATGGCTGGCACGCGGTGCGCATTCCGCCCAAGGCATTCCGCGAGCCGGACCTCGGCATCGTGCTGTTGGCGCATGAGCGCACCCACATCGAATTGCATCGCAGCTGGGGCTGGCGGCCTTCCGCACTCTGGGATCCGCCGCAGCCGAACTGGTTCGACGAGGGCCTGGCGTCCTTCGTCTCCCGCGATCACCGTCTGCCGCGTCACGTTGACGGCGAAGCCAAGGCGTGGATTCGCGGCTCGCTGAACTTCCGCGACTGGGGCGGGTTCATCCGCGCGCGCGGCTGGAGGAACGCCTATGGCGCCGCTGCCGCCAACGTCGCCGACCTGCGGGAGCGCCTTGGCGATGCGGGCTTGCGCGAACTCATCGCGCGGACAAACGCCGGCGAGCCGTTTTCCGGTCTTTCCGGCCTTCCCGACGGCGGCTGAGCGGCCTACCCGAAGCTCTGCGGGTCGACATCCACGCTCACCCGGATCGAGCCGCGCGGCCTCGGGCCGTTGGCAAGCATCGCTCTCAGATAGGCCTGCATGCCGGCGCCGCGCCCACCGTGCGCCAGCAGCCGGAACCGGTGCTCGCCGCGGATCACCGCGATCGGGGCTTCCGCCGGGCCCAGAAGCTCGATGTCCGCCGTCTCCGG
>JBATNB010000465.1:0-1748 GCA_049290135.1 Rhizobiaceae bacterium | reverse complement strand
GCCTTGCCGCCCTCGACGAGGTCGCGGCGCACTGGCCGGGCCGGCTGCGGGTCGTCAATGGCGACGCGCTGGTGACCGACTATGCCGCGCTTGCCGCCGGCGCCCGGGTCCGGATCGTGGCCAACCTGCCCTACAATATCGGGACGGAATTGCTGGTCGGCTGGCTGACGGCGGAACCCTGGCCGCCATTCTACGACAGCCTGACGCTGATGTTCCAGCGCGAGGTGGCCGAGCGCATCGTCGCCGGGCCGGGCGACGATGCCTATGGACGGCTCGGCGTGCTGGCGGGATGGCGGACCGAGGCACGCATCGCCTTCGACCTGCCACCGCAGGCATTCTCGCCGCCGCCGAAAGTCTGGTCGAGCGTGGTCTGCCTGACGCCCCGGCCCGATCCGCTCGCCGTCAGCCGGTGGTCGCTGGAATCGGTGACGCGGGCCGCCTTCGGCCAGCGCCGCAAGATGCTGCGCCAGAGCCTGAAGGCGCTCGGCGGGGAGGCGCTGCTGGCCAGGGCCGGAATTGCCGGAGACCGCCGCGCCGAAACGCTTTCGGTCGCCGAGTTCGTGGCGATCGCCAACGCGCTGGCCTGATCAGGCGGTTTTCTCGGTCAGCAGTCCGGAGACGAAATCGAACAGGCCATGGCGGCGGTCGCGCCGCAACCGCTCGGCATGGACGATAGACCGCACCGCCGCGAACGCCCGGTCGAGATCGTCGTTGATGATGACATAGTCGTATTTGCGCCACTGCGCGATTTCCTCGCGCGCGTTCTCCAGGCGGGTCGCGATGGTGCTTTCGCTGTCCTCGGCGCGGCGCTTCAGCCGGGCGTGCAGTTCCCTCATCGAAGGCGGCAGGATGAAGATCGACACCACGTCGCCCCGCATCTTCTCCTTCAGCTGGTCGGCGCCCTGCCAATCGATGTCGAACAGCATGTCGCGGCCCTCGGCCAATGCCTTTTCGGCCGGTGCTCGCGGCGTTCCGTAGAAATTGCCGTGGACCTTGGCCCACTCGATCAGTTCGTCGGAATCGCGCAGGCGCTCGAATTCGCGCGGCGTGGCAAAGTGATAGTGCACGCCCTCGATCTCGCTCGCCCGGCGCTGGCGCGTGGTGACCGAGACTGACAACGCGAACGAGGCATCGTTTTCCAGGAGCAGGCGCGAAATGGTCGACTTGCCGGCGCCGGACGGCGACGACAGCACGAGCATGAGACCGCGCCGGGCGATCGGTTCGGCCAGGGTCACAGCGTTCACCGGGTTCACTCCAGATTCTGGACCTGTTCTCGGAACTGATCGACAACCGCCTTCAGCTCCAGACCGATGCGGGTAATCGTCGCCGCATTGGATTTCGAGCAAAGCGTATTCGATTCGCGAATGAATTCCTGCGACAGAAAATCGAGCTTGCGGCCGGCCGGTCCTGACCCCGAAAGATGTTCGCGCGCCGCCGCGACATGGGCCTTCAGCCGGTCGAGTTCCTCGCGGATGTCGGCCTTTGTGGCCAGGAACGCCGCCTCGGCATAGATGCGGGCCTCGTCCAGCCCGGCGGCGCTGTCGAGCAGCAGGCCGACCTGATCAGCCAATCGCGCCCGGATCTGCGCAGGCTCGCGCGCCGGGTCGGCTTCGGCCAGGCCCGTCAGTCGCTCGATCTCGTCGACATGCGACAGGAGTATGCGGGCAAGGGCGGCACCTTCGGCGCGCCGGGCACGGTCGAGACCCCCCAGGGCATCGAACAGGGCAGCCATGGCGGAGCGGTCGAAA
>JBATNB010000464.1:0-4646 GCA_049290135.1 Rhizobiaceae bacterium | reverse complement strand
CCTTCCACCCGCGCTGCCCGATGGCCGCGGACCGCTGCCGGACGGAACGCCCGGCGTTGCGACCGCTTGGCGGGGCCGAGGTGGCGTGCCACTTCGCGGAGTAGGGGCGGAGCGGGGCGCGACAGTGGCAAAGCGTGGGGGCGCCAGGAAAGTTTGCGCCCACCCGGATCTACTTCGGTCTTGCCTCTCCGACCTCCCTTAAGGGGAGGTTGAAGGGGCGCCTTGTTCCCCTCCGCCTTGTGGCGAGGGGCAAGGGGTGGGGGTATGAGGCGCGGCCCGTCGCATCGTCATTCCGGGGCGCCGGAACGGCGAACCCGGAATCCATGCCTTGACCGACCAGGACGATTACCGCCGTCGGCAGGGCGTCCAACGTTCAGGCATGGATTCCGGGTTCCGCTTCGCGGCCCCGGAATGACGAAGACGGTGCCGTTTCCCCTCTTGGTGAGCCGGGACGAAGTCCCGTGTCGAACCACGAGGGTTGAGGAGCAGGCGGCGCTGCCTTCGGGGCTCCTCAACGGGAGGTTGGGGGCGCTGGTCGAGGCAGGGCGCGAAACAGCCTACCGCCCGGCATCGGCCTTTTCGGCCAGCCAGACCTTGATCAGAGACTGGTAGGGCACGTCGCGTCGGGCAGCGGCGACCTTGATGCGTTCCAACAGGGATCGAGGCAGCCGCAGCGATATCGAGACAGACGATGGTTTGAGATTAGGCAGGCGTACGCGTTCCGCCTTCGACCAGTCGACCTGGCCAGCGGAATCGTGGCTTTCCCACCAGGCGCGTTCCTCGGCTTCCGAAACGAACGCGGGCTTAGGCTTGGTCATAATGCGTACGCTCCTTACGGCTCATGTCGCGGGCGGAAATCACCCGGATCAGTGTCTCTTCCCGCCTCAGCGTGAATGTCAGATGCAGCGGGCGGCCGTCATCGGTCTGCCCGAGCGCATGCAGGCGGATTTCACCGGCGCTGTGTCTGTCGTCAGCCAGAACCAGCAGTGGCTCGTTGAAAAACACCTGCTCGGCTTCCGCCTGGCCGACGTCATGCTTGTCGAGGCTTTTCCGGAAATTGCCATCGTCCCAGTCGAACCCGACGATGCGACTCCAATCGATCATCGATGTATATTACCATTATATACAGAAACGGCAATGGCGGATCCAGGCCGTGCATCCGGTGACGCGGACGCCATCGCCATTCTCCCAAAGGGTCGAGGAGCAGGCAGCGCGGCGTTCGGGGCCTTTACAGGTGGAAGCGGAAAGGCCACCGCCATAGCCCATCGCAGCACTTGACTTCCGGGCGGGTTGCGCCTCTTATCCCGCCCCATGAAGATGAAAGCCATTCTCGTCGTAGGATCGCGCATGGGCAGGGGGGCGTAGCCCTCCGGCGTCAAGCCTCCCATGCGCGACAACCAGGCTCCCCACGGGGGCCTTTTTTATTGGCCGCGAAAGCGATACACGACCGCAACTCACTGAAAAAGACCGAAAGAACGGACCGATGGCACGGACGACAAGCGAAACCGGACCCCGCCAGATGACGGGCGCCGAAATGGTGTTGCAGGCGCTGAAGGACAATGGCGTCAAGCATTTGTTCGGCTATCCCGGTGGCGCGGTGCTGCCGATCTATGACGAGATCTTCCAGCAGGACGACATCCAGCACATCCTGGTGCGCCACGAGCAGGGCGCGGGCCACGCGGCGGAGGGCTATGCGCGCTCCACCGGCAAGCCGGGCGTGGTGCTGGTGACATCGGGGCCGGGCGCCACCAACATGGTGACGCCGCTGCAGGATGCGCTGATGGATTCCATCCCGCTGGTGTGCATCACCGGCCAGGTGCCGACCGCGCTGATCGGCTCCGACGCGTTCCAGGAATGCGACACGGTGGGCATCACCCGGCCCTGCACCAAGCACAATTGGCTGGTCAAGGACGTCAACGAGCTGTCGGCGATCATCCACGAGGCGTTCCACATCGCCACGACCGGCCGTCCGGGGCCGGTGGTGGTCGACGTGCCGAAGGACGTGCAGTTCGCCACCGGCACCTATACGCCGCCGCAGACGGCGCCGCGCACCTCCTACCATCCGAAGGTGCAGGGCGACCTCGACCAGATCAAGCGCGCCGTGGCGCTGATGGCGGAGGCGAAGAAGCCGGTGATCTATTCCGGCGGCGGGGTGATCTCGTCGGGCCCGGAGGCGGGGCACCTCCTGCGCGAACTCGCCGAGCTTTCCGGCTTTCCCGTCACCTCGACGCTGATGGGGCTCGGCGCCTATCCGGCCAGCGGCAGGCAGTGGCTCGGCATGCTGGGCATGCACGGTACCTACGAGGCCAACATGGCCATGCACGATTGCGACGTGATGATCGCCATCGGCGCGCGCTTCGACGACCGCATCACCGGGCGGCTCAACGCATTCTCGCCGGATTCCAAGAAGATCCACATCGATATCG
This sequence comes from Rhizobiaceae bacterium, assembly GCA_049290135.1. Lineage (GTDB taxonomy): Bacteria > Pseudomonadota > Alphaproteobacteria > Rhizobiales > Rhizobiaceae > JADJTR01. Next base: position 2,220 of record JBATNB010000464.1, on the reverse strand, counting down.
ATCCGTCCTCGCTCAACAAGAACGTGCGCGTCGACATCCCGATCCTCGGCGATGTCGGCCGGGTGCTGGAGGACATGGTGCGGCTGTGGCGCGCCACGGTGAAGACCGACAAGAAGAAGCTCGAACCCTGGTGGGACTCGATCGCGCGCTGGCGCGCCCGCGACTGCCTTGCCTACACGCCGAACCGCGACGTGATCATGCCGCAATACGCGCTGCAGCGGCTCAACGAGAAGACGAAGGACAGGGACGTGTTCTTCACCACCGAGGTCGGCCAGCACCAGATGTGGGCGGCGCAGTTCCTGCAGTTCGACCGGCCGAACCGCTGGATGACGTCGGGCGGCCTCGGCACGATGGGCTATGGCCTGCCGGCGGCGCTCGGCGTGCAGATCGCGCATCCGAACTCGCTGGTCATCGACATCGCCGGCGACGCCTCGGTGCAGATGACGATCCAGGAAATCTCCACCGCCGTGCAGTATGGCGCGCCGATGAAGATCTTCATCCTCAACAACCACTATATGGGCATGGTGCGGCAGTGGCAGCAATTGCTGCACGGCAACCGGCTGTCGAACTCCTACATGGAAAGCCTGCCGGACTTCACGCTGCTGGCGCAGGCCTACGGCGCGCACGGCATCCGCTGCTCGAAGCCCGGCGATCTCGACGCCGCCATCGACGAGATGATCGCGGTGAAGAAGCCGGTGATCTTCGACTGCGAGGTGGCCAACCTGGCCAACTGCTTCCCGATGATCCCGTCCGGCAAGGCGCACAACGAGATGCTCCTGCCCGACGAGGCGACGGACGAGGCGGTGGCCAACGCCATCGACGCCAAGGGCAAGCAACTGGTCTGAACCGGAGGACAGGACAATGAACGCGCAACTGCAACCGACCGGTTCGGCCTATTTCATCGCCAAGGAAACCGAAGTCCCGGAAACGCACACGCTCTCCGTGCTCGTCGACAACGAGCCGGGCGTGCTGGCCCGGGTGATCGGCCTGTTCTCCGGCCGCGGCTACAACATCGAGAGCCTGACGGTGTCGGAGACCGAGCACGCCGCGCACCTGTCGCGCATCACCATCGTGACGACCGGCACGCCGCACGTGCTCGACCAGATCAAGGCGCAGCTGGAGCGCATCGTGCCGGTGCACCGCGTCACCGACCTCACGGTCGCCGCGCGCGTGGCCGGATACGGCAAGCCGGTCGAGCGCGAACTCGCCATGGTCAAGGTCACCGGCAAGGGCGATGCGCGCGTCGAGGCGCTGCGGCTGGCCGATGCGTTCCGCGCCAACGTCATCGACGCCAATGTCGGCCACTTCATCTTCGAGATCACCGGCAAGCCGTCCAAGGTCGACCAGTTCATCGCCATCATGGCGCCGCTCGGCCTGGTCGAGGTGTGCCGCACCGGCGTGGCCGCCATGAACCGGGGCGCCGAGGCGATGTGAGCCATCGCGGCGAAACCGCTTGATAGGTCAGCTTTGTTGACCTAATCATCGCCCATGACCCCGGCAACGCTCCTGGCCCTGATCACCTACACGTTCGTGTCCTCGATCACGCCGGGGCCGAACAACATGATGCTGCTGGCGTCGGGCGTGAATTTCGGCTTCCGCCGGACGATCCCGCACATCCTGGGCATCCTGGTCGGGTTCGGCGTGCTGCTCGGCGCCGTCGGCCTCGGTCTCGGGGCGATGCTGATCGCCTATCCGCCGATGCACACGGGGCTGAAGGTCGCCGGCGGCGCCTATCTGCTGTGGCTGGCCTGGAAGATCGGTTCGGCGCGCTCGCTGTCGTCGGGCAAGGGCGAGGCGGCGACGCCATTGTCATTCCTCGGCGCGGCGGCGTTCCAGTGGGTCAACGTCAAGGCCTGGGTCATGGCGGTGACGGCGACGGCGCTGTTTGCCATGCCGGATCGTCCGTTGTTCTCGGCGGCGATCGTCGCCATCGTGGCGATGGCGGTCAACCTGCCCTGCGTGTCGCTGTGGGCGGCCTTCGGACAGGCGCTGCGCGGCTTCCTGGCCGATCCGGCGCGGCTGAAATGGTTCAACATCGCCATGGGGCTGGCACTGGCCGCCACCTTGTGGCCGATGATGCGCTGACGAGCGGCTTTACGGCGCGGTAACGGCGCCGTGGCATGATCGGCCCGGCATGAGACGAATGAACGACATTATCCGGCCTCGCACGGGCCGGCGAAGCGATCGCGCCGCGCCCGCCGCGGCGGGAACGGGCTGAGC
>JBATNB010000463.1:0-8365 GCA_049290135.1 Rhizobiaceae bacterium | reverse complement strand
GTCGTGCTCGCCGCGGGGCGTTCCAGCCGGATGGGCGGGCCCAACAAGCTGCTTTCGCGCTTTGACGGGGTGACGCTCGTTCGCCGCAGCGTCGAACGGGCGACCGCGAGTTCCGCCGACGCGGTGGTCGTCGTCACCGGCCACCAGCACGACGAGATCGGCCGGGCGCTTGCCGGCACGTCGGCGCGCATCGTCCACAATGAGCGGTTTGGCGAGGGGTTGTCGTCATCGCTCAAGGCCGGAGTGAAGGCGGCCGGCGAGGCGGCCGGAATCCTGGTCATGCTCGCCGACATGCCGGGCATCACCACCGGGGATCTGGACCGGATCATCCAGGCGGCGCGCGACAATCCCGGCGCGGTGATCCGGGCCACGCATGGCGGGCGACGGGGAAACCCGGTGGTGCTGCCGGAGCCGCTGCTCGACGCCGTCAACGGCCTTGCCGGCGATGCCGGCGCGCGCGCGCTGGTCGAATCGGCAGGCGACGATGCGATCGATGTGGAGATCGGCGCGGGGGCGTTGCTCGATGTCGACACGCCGGAGGCGCTCGACGCGGCGGGCGGGGTCGCCGAGGGCTGATCGCGGCGCATTTTCAGGCAAAGGCGATGGCATCCTGCCCAGGAAAGCGGCATTGACCGGAAAACAGGCCGCGCGATGTCGATTCCGGCCGCGAGGCCCTTGCATTCGCCGAAACATCGCCCTGAAATCAAAAGGGAAAGGGGAACCGCCTTGCCCGCCTTCGACGAGATGCGCCCGAACGACACGACGGTGCGGCAGCCCTATTCCGGCTACCAGTCCTGGCTCGGCCAGCAGGATGCGGCGAACCTCCTTGAGAAAGCGCGCGACGCGGAGGAAGTGTTCCGGCGCACCGGCATCACCTTCGCCGTCTACGGGCAGCAGGAGGCCGCCGAGCGCCTGATCCCGTTCGACATCGTCCCGAGGATCCTGTCGGGGCAGGAGTGGCGGCGCCTATCGATGGGGATCGAACAGCGCGTCGTCGCCATCAATGCCTTTCTCGACGACATCTACCACCGGCAGGAGATCATTCGCGCCGGGCGTGTGCCGAAGGAACTGGTCGCCGGCAACGAGGCCTTCCTGCCGGACATGATCGGGGTGAAGCCGCCGGGCGGCGTCTATACCCACATTGTCGGCGTCGACATCGTGCGCACCGCGGAAAACGAGTTCCTGGTGCTGGAGGACAATGCGCGGACCCCCTCGGGCGTGTCCTACATGCTGGAGAACCGCGAAACGATGATGCAGCTCTTTCCCGAGCTGTTCCACGACATCAAGGTCCGCCCGGTCGAGAACTACCCGCAACTTTTGCGCGAGACGCTGGCAGCCGTGGCGCCGGCGAGCGCCAGCGATACGCCGACCGTCGCGGTGCTGACGCCGGGGATCCACAATTCGGCCTATTTCGAGCACGCCTTCCTCGCCGACCAGATGGGCGTCGAACTGGTCGAGGGTTCCGACCTCAGGGTCGTCGACGGCCGCGTCGCCATGCGCACCACCCAGGGCTATCGCCGCATCGACGTGCTCTACCGCCGGATCGACGACGCGTTTCTCGATCCGCTCACCTTCCGGCCGGATTCGGCACTCGGGGTGCCGGGCATCATGGATGTCTATCGCGCCGGACGCATCACGCTTGCCAATGCGCCGGGGGCCGGCATCGCGGACGACAAGGCGATCTATTCCTACATGCCGGACATCATCGAGTTCTACACCGGACGCAAGGCGATCCTGAAGAACGTGCCCACATGGCGCTGCTCCGAGGCCCGCAGCCTGGCCTACGTGCTGGAGCACCTCGACGAACTGGTGGTCAAGGAGGTGCACGGCTCAGGCGGCTACGGGATGCTCGTCGGCCCGGCGGCGTCGGCCAAGGAGATCGAGGCGTTCCGCGCCAAGCTCAAGGCCAATCCGGGCAACTACATCGCCCAGCCGACGCTGTCGCTCTCGACCGTGCCGATCCTGACGGAAAAGGGCCTTGCGCCGCGCCATGTCGACCTGCGGCCATTCGTGCTCGTCTCCGACCGGGTTCGCATCGTGCCCGGCGGCCTGACGCGCGTGGCGCTCAAGGAAGGGTCGCTCGTGGTCAATTCCTCGCAGGGCGGCGGCACGAAAGACACCTGGGTGCTGGACGACTGACATGCTTGGGCGCACCGCACAGGGCCTCTACTGGATGAACCGCTACATCGAGCGGGCGGAGAACATGGCGCGGCTGGTCGACACCGGCCTGCGCATGGCGCTGACATCGCCGGCGGGGAACGACGAATGGGCCTCGGTGCTGCGCAGCGCGGCGGCCGAGACGGCCTACCTGGCGCGCCATGGCTCGTTCGAGGAGGACCGGGTCATCGATTTCCTGCTGCGCGATCCGGAAAACCCGTCGAGCGTGATGGCGACAATCGAGAAGGCGCGAAACAACGGGCGCATGGTGCGCACCGGGCTGACGCGCGAGACCTGGGAGGCGCTCAACGAAGCGTGGATGGGGATCAAGTCCGGGTTCCGCCGGCCGGTCGAGCGGCGCAACCTGCCGACCATTCTCAACGCCATCAAGCGCGAGACCTCGCTCATCCGCGGCGCGTTCTTCAACACCCAGCTGCGCAACGAGATTTTCGATTTCTGCCAGCTCGGCACCTATGCGGAGCGCGCCGACAACACCTCGCGCATTCTCGACGTGAAGTATTACGTGCTTCTGCCGTCGGTTTCGTGGGTGGGTTCGTCGCTCGACAATTACCAGTGGGAATCGATCCTGCGGTCGGTCTCGGCGCACCGGTCCTACCGGTGGATGTACGAGGCGCAGTACCGGCCGCAAAACATCGCCGATTTCCTCATTCTCAACCGCCGCATGCCGCGCTCGCTTGCCTTCTGCGTGCGCCAGATCGACGAGGCGCTCGGCAATCGCGCCCGCGACTATGGCGAGCGGCACGGCTGCCACGAAACGCTCGACCGGATGAAGCAGAGCCTGGAGGCGCGTTCCATCCGCGACGTGTTCGACATCGGCCTGCACGAATTCCTGTCCGGCTTCATCGCGGAAAACAATGCGCTGGGCGCCGGCATCGCCGCCGCCTACCGGTTCGATTGAGGTCCTGGATGCGGCTCAGGATCACCCACGTCACGCGCTACACCTACGACGCGCCGGTGCGCTACGCCTTGCAGCGGCTGCGGCTCTTCCCGGTTTCCTGCGCGCTGCAGAATGTCATTGCCTGGTCGGTGGCCGTAAACGGCGCCCGCAAGGAGGTGGAGTTCACCGACGCCTACGGCAACCCGACCTGGCTGGTGAGCGCCCACGGCGAGCCGCACATGATCGAAACCGTGGCAGAAGGCGAAATCGACACGCATGAGCGCTCCGGCGTGCTCGGTCCGCATTTCGGGTACGCTCCGCTCTGGCTCTACGAGCGGCCGACGGCGCTGACCACGCCGGGGGAACTGTCCGAAGCGATCGCGCGGCAGGCGGCGACCGGCGCCAATCCGCTCGACCGGCTGCACCAGGTCAACGGGCTGGTCGGCGCGGCGATCGCCTGGGAAACGGGACACACCGACGCGGCCACCAATGCCGAGGATGCGCTGGCGAGGGGGCGCGGCGTCTGCCAGGACCATGCCCAGGCCTTCATCGCCGCGGCCCGCCTGCTCGGCTTTCCGGCCCGCTACGTCTCCGGCTATCTGATGCGGACGGACACGGTCGACCAGGCCGCCAGCCATGCCTGGGCCGAAGCGCATGTTCCCGACCTCGGTTGGGTCGGGTTCGATCCCGCCAACGTGCAGTCGCCGGATGAACGCTATGTGCGGCTCGCCGTCGGGCGCGACTATCGCGATGCGATGCCGGTGTCGGGCGTGGTCCATACCGAGTCGGCGGAAGCCCTTGCAGTCACGGTCACGGTAGAGCAATAGAGCGGTTTCCGCCCGGATCGGAGCAGTTTGCCGGGATGGATTTTCCGGTCCGGCAAGGAGACGACCGCGGCGCGAAGGTAGGCATCGCGCGAGGATTTCAGCGCAGCCGGAGCGGAAAAGGCACCCGGGCCAGTGAGTTCATGGTGATGGTTTCATTGCACAGACTGCAATCGTCCAGGCCCGGTCCCTTGCAATTGGCGGCGTTGCGCGCGGACTCGGCGTGCCGGCGCCGCCGCGCCATGCCGGCGCACGAATTCGCGGCGCCCGAACGTTTCAATCCGGTCGAAAACCGATCCGGGACGCCGATCAACGGAACGACGCCATGACCTATTGCGTGGGCCTCAAGACCGATCACGGTCTCGTCTTCATGTCCGACACGCGCACGAATGCCGGGGTCGACAATGTCTCCGCCTTCCGCAAGATGCATGTCTGGGAAGAGCCCGGCGAACGGGTAATCGTGCTGATGTCGTCGGGGAACCTTGCGACGACGCAAGGCGTCATCAGCCTGCTCGATGAGCGCGCCAAGGCACCGGCGGAGCGGAACCCGACTTTGCTTGCCACACCGTCGATGTTCCAGACTGCGCGTCTGGTCGGCGACACGCTGCGCGAAGTCATCGCCAACTCGACCCCGCAGGGCATGAAGCAGGAATCGTTCGCGGCCTCGTTCATTCTCGGCGGGCAGATCAAGGGCACCGAACCACGGCTGTTCCTGATCTACCCCGAAGGCAATTTCATCGAGGCGACCGATGACACGCCGTTTTTCCAGATCGGCGAAACCAAGTATGGCCGACCGATCCTGCTGCGCGCCTATGACCGGAACATGAGCTACGAGGAGACGGTGAAGCTGTTGCTGGTGTCCTTCGATTCCACGGTCAAATCCAACCTCTCGGTCGGCCTGCCGCTGGATCTGCTGTGGTATCGGAACAACGAACTGAACGTCACCATCCGCAAGCGCATCGGCGCGGATGATCCCTATTATCGCGCGATTTCCGATGGTTGGGGGACAGCGTTGAAAAACGCGTTCAAGAGTCTTCCGGACTATTCTGGTTAGGCGGCAATCCGTTCTGGCGGGCGACGAAATCGGCGGTCATCGGCACGAAACGATCGGCCTCGCCGGACGCCTCCATCGCGGCGAACAGGTTGCGCAAGTGGGCCGATATCGGCGCGACCGAACCCGATGCCGACACCAGCGACGCCAGGTAGCGCATGTCCTTGTGGGCATTGCGGATGGTGAAGCGATGCGCATCGGGATCGCCCGCCAATGTCCAGCGCATGAACGTGTCATAGAAGCCGTTGCGCAGCCGCCCGGCACCGATCACCGCGTCGACCTGTTGCGGAGCCAGTCCATTGCGGCGCGCGATGGCCAGCGCCTCGGAATAGAGCGCCGCATATCCCATGGCGATGAAATTGTTGACCAGCTTCATCGTGTGGCCGGTGCCGACGGGACCGAGATGAACGATCACCTTGGCCCAGGTCCGCAACACCGGTTCGATGGACGAAAAGGTCTCCGGCGACGCGCCGACCATGGTGTCGAGCGTGCCTTCCAGGGCCTCCTTCGGTGTCCTCGACAATGGCGCATCGGCCATGGCCATGCCGGCGGCACCCAATTCGGCGGCAAGCGCGCGGGTCGAAACCGGGTCGGATGTCGAGCAATCGACAATGATCAGCCCCGACCGGCCGGAGGCCAGGATGCCATCGGGGCCGCGGATGATCGCCTCGACCTCCGGCGATCCCGGCAGGCACAGATGCACGATGTCGGACCGTTCGGCGACGGCGCGCGCGGTGTTGGCTTCGGCGGCGCCGGCGGCCAGGAGGTCTTCGGCCGGCTTGCGGTTCCGATGGGCCTGGAAGGTGAGGTCGTAGCCGGCGGCCAAGATGTTGCGGGCCATGCCGTAGCCCATCAGGCCGATGCCGATGAAGCCGACCGACGGTTTTGCGGATGCGGGCACTGTTCCTGCCTTCCGTTGGCGGCGCACGGCCCGAAGCCGCGCGCCAGACAAGGGCATGTTGGGCGATCGGGACGTGTCCGGCAACTGGTTGTTTCGACCCGCGGCGGGCTCCATTGACGCCAATGTTGTTCCCGGCGCACCTTGTCGGTGAGAAAAGGGCGTACGAAGTGCCGACCGGCGAATGGATTGACGCCGCGCGGCGGATCCGTGGATTTCGCAAGGACGCGACGGGGGAGCCATGACCGGTGCACGTTCAGTCTTTCTTGCATTGCTGCTTTGCTGCGGTCCGGCGTTGGCCGAGGACGAGCCGGAGATCGACTGCGCCGACATGACCAATCTGCCGCAGCAGCACATGAACTGGTGCGCCGGCCAGGATTTCGAAGCCGCCGACGCGGAACTCAATGCCGTCTGGAGGGAATCGATCGCGGCCGCGCGCCTCGCCGACACGGAACTGAAGGACATGGGCGACGATGGTCGGCCGGGTTACGAGGAAACGCTGAAGGCGGGGCAGCGGGCCTGGATCGGCTATCGTGACGGCTGGTGCGCCTATGTCGGCTTTCAGGCCCGTGGCGGGTCGCTCGAACCCTTCCTGGTTTCATCGTGCATGGCCGGGCTGACGCGGGCGCGCACCCGGGAGCTTCAGGACGATCTCGAGGGGCTCGGGAACTGAGCCGATGTCGCAGCAGGACGGCACTCCGACTTCCGAAAGCCAACCGGGCCGGGCGGGCAACATGCTATTCCGGGTGGCGTACTGGACCATATCAATCCTGATCGCGGTCATGGCACTGCCACTGCTCCTCTGGCCGACGCGCAAGCCGCTGATGGCCTGGACGCGGCTTTATGCCCGGCTGATGGTGATCCTCATGCGCGTCACCAACGGCGTCTCGCTCGAGGTGCGGAACCGCGCACTGGTTCCCCAGGGCGCATGCATCATCGCCGCCAAGCACCAGAGCTGGGGTGACGGCTACTGCATGTTTTCGCAGTTCGAGGATCTCGCCTTCGTCACCGGGGACCATCTGGAGAAACTGCCGCTCGTCGGCTGGATCCTGCAGAAGATGGAAGCCATTGTCGTGGCCAGTTGCGGCGGGCCGGAGGTGCGCGCCCGGCTGATGGGCGACGAGATGGAGCAGGCCCGCACGCAGGGCCGGCGCATTCTCATCTACCCCGAAGGCCGGCTTGTGCCGGTCGGTCACTACATGCCGTATCGCAAGGGCGTCTTCCACATGTACGAGGCTTATGGTTGCCCGGTTGTGCCGGTGGCGACCAATCTCGGCCTGTTCTGGCCGCTCGATGAATGGGCGCTTCGTCCGGGCCATGCCGTCGTGGAATTCCTCGAGCCGATTCCGCCGGGGCTCGACAAGGACACCTTCATGGACGTGTTGCACGAACGGATCGAAACGGCGTCGTTGCGGTTGCTGCCGCCGGGCTTTCCGATCCCGGAAATCCGCGAAATCCCCCATAGTGCCAACGGCGGCAAATAACGCCGGCGAAGCCGCCATGCCGGCACGCATTTGCCGCGGCGCGCGCCCGAGGCGAAGCCTTCGGGGTCATTCGCGGAAGTGGATTGCGTCGTCGACCGATCCCGGCGACAGTCGTTGTCAAGCCGGAGTCGAGCCCATGATCCATGTCATCGCCACGCTGACCATCAGGCCGGGCTCGGCCGAAATCCTCAAGGCCGCGGCCCTTCCGGCGATCGCGGCGACGCGCGGCGAAACCGGTTGCCTGTCCTATGACCTGTTCCATTCGGTCAGCGAGCCCGAGACCATGGTGTTCGTCGAACGGTGGGAAACGCGCGCCGACCTGACGGCGCATTCGAAACAACCGCACCTGGCCGCATGGCGCGAGGCCAGCGCGCCGCATCTGGTGAAGCGAACGATCGAGATCGTCCATCCGGAAAAAACCGAAATCTTCTAGGAGCCGCAATGCTTGAAGTCGTGGGATCGAAAGGTTCGCGCATCACGCGCGTGATGTGGATGCTGGAGGAACTGGGGCTGCCCTATGCGCTTCGTCCCGCCAAGCCCGGTTCGGCCGCGGCCAGGGCGCTGAACCCGACCGGGCGCGTGCCCGTGCTGATCGATGGCGATCTGGTGCTGGCCGATTCAGCGGCGATCTGCCTCTACCTGGGCGAAAAGCACCCCGAAAAGGGCATAGCCGCCGTCTCGCTTGCCGAGCGCGCCGTCATGGATTCGTGGATGCATTTCATCCAGTCGGAACTTGAGATGCCGATGTGGACCAAGCTCAAGCACAGGCTGCTGCTCCCGGAGGATTTGCGCGTCGATGTCGGTCCGTGGGTGGCATGGGAGTTCGCGCGCGATGCCCAGTCGCTGGCGCAGCGCCTTGGCGCCGGCCCCTTCGCGCTCGGCGACCGTTTTACCGCGGTCGATGTCGTGCTTGGCCATGTGCTGCAGTGGGCGAAATCGGCGAAGTTCGAACCGTTTCCCGACCCGGTCGCCGCCTATGCCGAGCGCGTCTGGGCGCGTCCGGCCCTGGCGCGCGTTCGGGACCGCGAAGGCGAGATCGCGTGAGCGTGGCGC
>JBATNB010000462.1:0-5095 GCA_049290135.1 Rhizobiaceae bacterium | reverse complement strand
GGTCACGGACGGGGCGGAGGGGGCTTCGATCGCGCCGGAACGCGCCGACGATCGCGCCGATCACCGCGCGCTGATCCGCCGGGCCGCCGCCGAGGGCATGGTGCTCCTGACCAACAATGGCGTGCTGCCGCTTCCCGCCGAGGGCATCTCGATCGCCGTCATCGGCCCGAACGGCGCGACGGCGCGGATCATGGGCGGCGGCAGCGCCCAGATCAACCCGCACCACATTTCGACGCCGCTCGCGGCGCTAAGGGCGACCTATGGCGAGAACGCGGTGCGCGGCGAGGCGGGGTGCTCCAACAACCGTCTGCGGGCGCTGTGGCGCGGCGCGGAAAGCGCCACCTATTTCGCCGGCGGGACCTTCGCCGGTCCGGCGCGAAAAAAGGATGCGCGCGACGCGGAGTTCTTCTGGGTGGAACCGCCGGCCGAAGGCGTGACGCCGACCGCCATGAGCGTGGTGGTCGACGGCGTCTTCACGCCCGAGGCAAGCGGACCGCACGCCTTCTCGCTGGTGTCGGCGGGGCGCTCGCGGCTGTTCCTCGATGGCGAGTTGCTGGTCGATGCGTGGAGCGGGTGGGCGCCGGGCGAGAATTATTTCGGCGCCGGCTGCGACGAGGCCATCGCCGAGCGCATGCTGCGCGCCGGGCAAACCCATGCGATCCGGGTGGAGTTCGCTTCCGTCAGCCAGGGCATGGCGTTCTCGGCACTGCGGGTCGGCATCGAGCCGGTGCTCGGCGATGATGCGATCAGCCGCGCCGTCGAACTGGCGCGCGCCTCCGACGTGGCGCTGGTGTTCGCCGGCCGGTCGGGCGAATGGGATTGCGAGGGGCTCGATCTGCCGGGGCTCGACCTCCCGGGTCGCCAGGACGAGCTGATCGGGTCCGTGGCGGCGGTCAATGCGAGGACAGTGGTGGTGTTGCAGACCGGCACGCCGGTGTCGATGCCGTGGCTGGACCGGGTGGCAGCGGTGCTGCAGGCCTGGTATCCGGGCCAGGAATGCGGCGATGCGATCACCGACGTTTTGACCGGCAAGGCCGCGCCGGGCGGGCGCCTGCCGCAGACCTTTCCGCGCACTCGCTCGGACACCGCGGTCGAGGTCGGCGATCCGCTGGTCTATCCGGGCGTCGACGGCCATGTGGCCTATCGCGAGGGGCTTTACGTCGGCTACCGCCACCACGACCGCGCCGGCATCGCACCGCTGTTCGCCTTCGGGCACGGCCTGTCCTATTCGCGGTTTTCGTGGACGCCGCTCAGGGCCGATCGCACGGTGCTTGCGCCCGGCGACACGGTCACGGTGACCCTCGACGTCACCAACACCGGCGAGCGGCCGGGAAGCGATGTCGTCATGGTGTTTGTCGGCGATCCGGTGGCGAGCCTCGACCGGCCGGACAAGGAACTCAAGGGTTTTGCCAAGGCGCGGCTGGCGCCGGGCGAAACGCGGTCCGTGGCCATCCGCCTCGACATGCGGGCGTTCGCGTTCTTCGATCCGTCGCGCGGCCTGTGGGTGGCCGAAGCCGGCGACTTCGACATCCATGCCGCCGCCTCGGCCACGGCCATCCGCTCGAGCGCAAGGGTCAGGCTGGAGCGCGAATGGACGTCGAAACCCTGAGGCCTCATGCGGCGAGCGGCTGGCCGGCGAGCGCGGGCGCCTTGCGTTCGGCGCGCTCCTGCTGCGGCGAGCGACCGTAAAGCTCGCGATAGCACTTGGAGAAATGCGAGGCCGACACGAAGCCGCAGGCCACTGCCACATCGACCACCGGCAGAGAGGATTGCAGCAGGAGATGGCGTGCCCGGTCGAGGCGGATTTCCAGATAGTAGCGGGCGGGCGAGCGGCCCATTTCCTGGCGGAACAGCCGCTCGATCTGGCGGCGCGACAGGCCGGCCTCGTCGGCGATCTCCACCAGCGACAGCGGCTCCGACAGATTGTCCTCCATCACCTCGATGATGGACAGGACCTTGGAATTCTGCACGCCGAGGCGCGCGCGCAATGGCAGGCGCTGCCGGTCAGTGGCCGAACGCACGCGGTCGGTCAGCGCCTGTTCGCAGACGCGGTTCACCAGCGTCTCGTCGAAATCCTCGCCGATCAGCTTCAGCATCATGTCGAGCGAGGCCGTGCCGCCGGCGCAGGTGTGGATGTTCTGGTCGATCTCGAACAGGTCGGCCATGGCGTGGGTGTTGGGGAAGGCCTCGGAGAAGCCGGGCAGGTTCTCCCAGTGGATGGCGCAGCGCTTGCCGGACAACAAGCCGGCGGCGGCCAGGATGTGGGCGCCGGTGCACAGGCCGCCGATGGCGACGCCGCGCTGATACTCCTCACGCAGCCAGGCAAACACCGAACGGTTGGAGTATTTCTCGACATTGATGCCGGAACACACGATCACCATGGACGGGCGATCGGCGCCCGCCATCATCCGGCGCTCCATGTCCAGCGACGTGTCCACGCCGACCTCGACGCCATTGGACGCCTTGACCGCCTTGCCGTCGACACTGGCCAGGCGCCAGGCATAGGCGTCGACGCCGAGCATGCGGTTGGCAAGCCGCAACGGTTCGATGGCGGTGGCAAACGCCACCATGGTGAAATCGGGAACGAGGAAAAAGACGAAGGAGCGCTTCGCTTGCCGGGATGCCGCCACTTGAAACTCCGCCGCGGGCCTCGCCCGCAATGTCGCATTCAGGGCAGCGTGCGCAGGAAAGCGCCGTCATGTCAACGGCGCTCCTGTCGCGATGGCGACATCGAACAGAAAAACGCGGGCGCCAGCGCGGCGCCCCGCATTCAGGATCAGGCGACGAGCACGCCGTAACGGTTGGCGGCGAGCGCGGCCGTCTCGCCCGGCATGGTGGCGCCGAGGCGGCGGCGGGCAAGCGTCGACACGATCGAGGCATTGCGGGTGCGGAACAGGCGGGCGAAGATCGTCATGGTCTTTCTCCAGCGGCGCGCTATTGGGCCGCCGTTTCATGACCCCTATATAGTCGCGATTGCGGCGCAACAAAGACAGGAAGGCGAACCGTCCTGACGCATTTTCGACACGCCGGCGCGGGCGTGCTGCGGGCGTTTTTCGAAAAACTCAATGAAATCAATGGAATTAACCGGATATTTACCGGCCATGCGCGTGGCGCATGTCGGCCATGCGTCTGCTGCGTGAATGCTGCGGCGCAAAACAAGTAGGGACGATTCACATGATCCGGCTCAAGGCGGGCGTTGCGGGCGCGCGGCAGGATCATGCAACGATTGACGGCGGGGAGGAGGAAACCATGCCGAAGACCGCGCCGCCCTTCACCGTGGGCATCGAGGAGGAATACCTGCTCGTCGACAAGCATACGCTTGATCTTGTCGCCGCGCCGCAGGGGTTGATGGACAAGTGCCGCGCCGCGCTGGCCGATCAGGTCAGTCCGGAATTCCTGCAATGCCAGGTCGAGGTCGGCACGCGCATTTGTGCCACCGTCGCCGAGGCAGGCGCCGATTTGCGCCGCCTCAGGGCCGGGATCGCCGATGTCGCCGACGGGCATGGGCTGATGCCGCTGGCGGTTTCCTGCCACCCGTTCTCGGACTGGCGGGCGCAGCCGCATACCGACAAGGAGCGCTACAACACGCTGACGCGCGACCTCGGCTCGGTGGCGCGGCGCATGCTGATCTGCGGCATGCATGTGCATGTCGGGCTCGACGATGACGAGCTGCGCATCGACCTGATGAACCAGTTCACCTATTTCCTGCCGCACCTGCTGGCGCTGTCGACCTCGTCGCCATTCTGGCGCGGCGAGGATACCGGGCTCAATTCGTGGCGGCTGACGGTGTTCGACGATCTGCCGCGCACCGGCCTGCCGCCACGCTTCGCCTCGTTCGGGGAGTTCCGGCGGTCGGTGGAGATCATCACCGGGACCGGGCTGATCCAGGATGGCACCAAGATCTGGTGGGACGTGCGGCCCTCATGGCGGTATCCGACGCTCGAGGCGCGCATCTGCGATGTGTCGCCCAGGCTTGCCGATGGCCTGGCCATCGCCGCGCTGATCCAGTCGATCCTGCGCATGCTGTGGCGGCTGAAGCGCATGAACCAGCGCTGGCGCATCTATGACCGGTTCCTGATCGGCGAAAACCGCTGGAGGGCGCAACGCTACGGCATTTCGGGCGGCCTCATCGACTTCGCCAAGGGCGCGGTCGTGCCCTATGGCGAACTGCTCGACGAGCTGATCGACCTGGTGGGCGACGATGCCGAGGCGCTCGGCTGCCTTGCCGAGGTGGAAAGCGCGCGACGGATCCTGGAAACCGGAACCAGCGCCGACCGCCAGCGCGCGGCGATGAACGCGGCGATCGAAGCGGGAGCCACGAAGGAGGAGGCGTTGCGCGAGGTGGTGCGCGGCCTGGCGGCGGAGTTCATGGAGGGAATCGGCCCGGGCGGCGGGTTCTACCCGGGGGAGAAATCGGCTAACGCTTGACCAGGGCCGGTTTCGCCGCGGAGGGGGCATGACACCAACAGGCACGCAGGGAGCGCCGGCGCGCGCCGCACCGTCGCTTGCGCTGCTGGTCTTGCTGCAGGCGCTGGTGTCGGCGGCGAGCCTGGTGGTGGAAATCGTGGCAGGGCGCATGCTGGCGCCCTATGTCGGCATGTCGCTCTACACCTGGACGTCGGTCATCGCCGTCGTGCTCACGGGGTTCTCCGCCGGGCACTGGGCCGGCGGGCGCATCGCCGGTGGCGACCGGCAAAGCGCGCTGAGGCGGACCGGGCTGGCAATGGCCGCGGCGGCGGTGACGACCGGCCTTGCGGTATTCCTGCTTCGCGGCAGCGCCGGGCCGGTCCTGCAATCGTTCGCATCGCCGATCGCGGCGATCGTGACCCTGACGGCTGCGGCCTTCTTCCTGCCGTCGTTCTTCGCCGGCATCCCGGCCCCGGTTCTGGCGCATCTGTCCGTCACCGGCAGCCCGGACCGACCGGGACAGGCGCTTGGCGCGATGTTCGCCGCCGGCGCCATCGGCGCCATCGCCGGAACGCTTTCCGCCGGGTTCCTGTTCATCTCCTGGCTCGGGTCCATCGCGACGCTCATTGTCATCGCGGTGCTCTACGCCGCCGTCGCGGCGACGCTCCTCGTCCTGTCCGGCCGCGCC
>JBATNB010000461.1:0-3571 GCA_049290135.1 Rhizobiaceae bacterium | reverse complement strand
ACAGGCGGCCGCGCGCCGGAGCAAACACGACGCCAAGGGCCGGCGCGCCATCGCGGACCAGTGCGATATTGACGGTGTAGTCCGGGCGCCCGGCAACGAATTCCCGCGTCCCGTCGAGCGGATCGACGAGGAAGAACGCCCCGCCGACCTGGCCGGGCGCGCCGCCGGCGGCATATTCCTCCTCGGCGACCACGGGCAGATCCGGCGCGAGGCGGCGAAGCCCGGCCAGGATGATGGCTTCGGCGGCGCGGTCCGCCTCGGTGACGGGCGAGGCGTCGCCCTTGCGGCCGACTTCGAACGACCCGGCGGCGATGGCGACGATGGCAAGCCCGGCACGGATGGCCAAGGCCTCGAGGCTTGGCAGCAGGCGCTCGTCGGCCTCAGGGACCATGCGCGACCGCTCCCCCGATGATGCCGCGTTCGATCAGCCAGCGCTCGATTTCCATGGCCAAATCGTCCGCGGCGCGGCCGACCGTGGCGAGATGGATTTCGGCATGCTCCGGCGGCTCGTAGGGGGAATCGACCCCGGTGAAGTTCTTGATCTCGCCCTTCAGGGCGCGCGCATAGAGGCCCTTGGGATCGCGCCGGGCGCATTCCTCGAACGGCGTATCGACAAAGATCTCGATGAATTCGCCCTCGCCCATCAGTTCGCGCGCCTGGCGCCGCTCCGCCCGGAACGGGGAAATGAACGACACCAGCGTGACCAGACCGGCATCGGCCATCAGCCTGGCCACTTCGGCGACCCGGCGGATGTTCTCGACGCGATCGGCCTCGGTGAAGCCGAGGTCGCGGTTGAGCCCGTGGCGGACATTGTCGCCGTCGAGAAGGTAGGTGTGCCGTCCGGCGGCATGCAGGCGCTTCTCCAGCAGGTTCGCGATCGTCGACTTGCCGGAGCCCGACAGGCCGGTGAACCACAGCACCGCCGGCTTCTGGCCCTTCTGCGCCGCGCGGGCCTGGCGATCGACGTCGAGCGCCTGCCAGTGCACGTTGGTGGCGCGGCGAAGCCCGTGTTCGATCATGCCGGCGCCGACGGTGGCGTTGGTGATGCGGTCGATGAGCACAAAGGCGCCGGTCACGCGGTCACCGGCATAGGGATCGAACGCCAGCGGCGCCTGCGTGGCGATGTTGCACACGCCAATGCCGTTCATTTCCAGGGACTTGGCCGCGACATGGGCGAACGAATTGACGTCGAGCTGGTATTTGAGATCGGTCACGGTGGCGCCGACCTGGCGGTTCTCGGTGCGCAGGAGGTAGGGCCGGCCGGGCATCATGGCATGCTGGTCGAACCAGATCAGCCGGGTGGTGAACTGGTCGGCGACCTGCGGCCGGCTTCCGGTCGGGCACAGGATGTCGCCGCGCGCAATGTCGAGTTCGTCGGCGAGCGTGATCGTCACGGACTGGCCTTCGCGCGCCGCCTCGACATCGAGATCGCCGGCAATGATGCGCGACACGGTGGACGTGCGCCCGGACGCCGCGACCGCGACCGTATCGCCCACGGCGACAACGCCCGATGCGACCGTTCCGGCATAGCCGCGGAAATCGGCGTCGGGGCGGTTCACCCATTGCACCGGGAACCGCAACGGACGGGCTTCGCCGTCATCGTCGATGCCGATCGTCTCGAGTTGGCGAAGCAGCGACGGCCCGCCGTACCAGGGCGTGCGCGCCGACGTCTCGATCACGTTGTCGCCGAAGCGCGCCGACAGCGGAATGGCGGCGATGGTGGCAAATCCGAGTTCGGCGGCGAAGGCGCGGTACTCCGCCTCGATCCGGTCGAAGACCTCTTGGTCGAAGTCGAGCAGGTCCATCTTGTTGATGGCGAGCACGACGTGGCGAACGCCAAGCAGCGAGGCGATGTGCGAATGGCGGCGGGTCTGGTCGATCACGCCCTTGCGCGCATCGACGAGGACGACGGCGAGATCCGCCGTCGATGCGCCGGTCGCCATGTTGCGCGTGTACTGGATGTGTCCGGGCGTGTCGGCGACGATGAACTTGCGAACGGCGGTAGCGAAGAACCGATAGGCGACGTCGATGGTGATGCCCTGCTCGCGCTCGGCCTCCAGCCCGTCGACCAGCAGCGCGAAATCGATGTCGTCGCCGACCGTTCCGTGCTTGCGGGAATCGCTTTCCAGCGCCGCCAGCTGATCCTCGAAGATGAGCTTGGTATCGTAGAGCAGGCGCCCGATCAGCGTCGACTTGCCGTCGTCGACCGAACCGCAGGTGATGAAGCGCAGGAGCGACTTCTTCTCCTGGCTTTCCAGATAGGCGCCAAGCGCGGCGGCGGGGCTGGCCTCATCCATCAGAAATACCCCTCGCGCTTCTTCTTCTCCATCGACCCCGATTCATCGCGGTCGATCGCGCGGCCCTGGCGCTCGGAGGTCCGGGCCACGAGCATTTCGGCGACGACGGATTCGATCGTGTCGGCATCCGATTCGATGGCGCCCGTCAGCGGGTAGCAGCCGAGCGTGCGAAAGCGCACGCGGCGCTCCATGACGGTCTCCCCCGACTTCAGCACCATGCGCTCGTCGTCGCGCATGATGAGCATGCCGTCGCGTTCCACCACCGGGCGAACCGCTGCCATGTAGAGCGGAACGATCGGGATCTTCTCGCTGAGGATGTATTGCCAGATGTCGAGCTCGGTCCAGTTGGACAGCGGAAACACGCGGATCGATTCGCCCGGCGCGATGCGGGTATTGTAGATTTTCCACATTTCCGGGCGCTGGTTGCGCGGATCCCAGCCATGGGCGGCGTTGCGGAAGGAAAAGATGCGTTCCTTGGCGCGCGACTTTTCCTCGTCGCGCCGGGCGCCGCCGAAGGCCGCGTCGAAGCGGTACTTGTCGAGCGCCTGACGCAGCGCCACGGTCTTCATCAGTTCCGTATGCAGCGACGAGCCGTGCTCGAACGGGCTGATGCCGCGCTCCACGCCCTCCGAATTGATGTGCACGATCAGGTCGAACCCCAGTTCAGCGGCGATCCGGTCGCGGAACTCGATCATTTCGCGGAACTTCCAGGTGGTATCGACGTGCAGCAGCGGGAATGGCGGGCGCGCCGGAAAGAACGCCTTGCGCGCCAGATGCAGCATGACGGAGGAGTCCTTGCCGATCGAGTAGAGCATCACCGGCCGCTCGAACGTGGCGGCGACCTCGCGGATGATGTGGATCGCCTCGGCCTCGAGGCGCTGGAGATGGGAAAGATGCATCGTCATTCGGTCATTTCCATCCGCGAAACGGTTTGCCCGCCCGTGCCCGCTGTCGGCAAATCGCGCCTCACATAGTGAAAATCTTGACCGGGATACAGGCCGGCGCCGGCGAAATCGTCTTGTACAACGAAAAAACCGGTTCACCCGCCGGCTGCGAGCGCCGCCAGCATCGCCGGCGTATCGCCGACCGGTTTCCAGCCCAGTTCCCGCAACCCGGACGAATCGACAGTTACGGACGCAAACAGCCGGTCGCGGTCGCCCGACCGGCCGAGTGCCGCCAGGGCGGCCGAAAGGATGAAGGGCGGCGCCCTGAACAGGCCCGGGCGGCGATGCAGGCCGGCGCGGAAGGCGGCGACGATCTCGCCCGGGGTGAGC
>JBATNB010000460.1:0-6831 GCA_049290135.1 Rhizobiaceae bacterium | reverse complement strand
GATATCGGCGCCCAGGAGCAGCAGGCGGACCGCGCGCGCGGCGGTCTCGCGGTCAGCGCCTTCCGGGACATCGCCGACGATGGCGGCGACATGGGCATAAAGGCGCGACTGCGTGCCGCCGACAACGGCGGGAACCGGCTCGCGCGGGGAGAGAAAGGACGCCGACGGAGCCTGATATATTTCTGCGATTCCTGCGATATCTCCCATGGATTCCAGTTTTCCGCCATCGCCCAGGGTCACGGACAGACGCTCGAACGCCCGCGGCAGCGGGCTCAGCGTCTCCGATTCGTGGAAACGCCGCGCCGGAACCGATCCGTGGATGAGGCTCTCGGAAAGCGCTTCGAGGTGGACGGAAATCCGCGGCCACTGGTCGAGCGCGGCCTGGAGCGTCGGCACCAGGAAGGTGGCGTCGGTGCAATGGGCGAGATCCGGCGAGACGACGACCAGGGTGCCGTCGCGGCTCCCGTTCCTCAACGTGGCGAGCTTCATGCTTTTGTCCCCGGACGGCGCGGAATCGCGCCGGGCACCACCTCAAGCCCGTCACGGCCCACGGTCAAGGGGCCATCCCAGGTTTCGCGCACGGCGGCCAGCCATTCGGCCTCGCCGATGTCGGGATCGTCGGCCGGCACCAGGTGATTGAGCACCAGATGGCCGACCCCGGCCATCCGCGCGACGCGGCCGGCATCGGCGGCCAGCGTGTGGGAGGCGTAGAGGTGCGTGCGCAACCGGTCGGAGGCATTGGGCGTGCGGGCGATGATCTTCTCGACCCCCTCGGCCAGCATGGCTTCGTGCACGAGGATGGCCGCGCCCGCGGCGAAGCCGGCAATCGCCGGGCAGAACGCGGTGTCGCCGGAAAAGACCACCGCCTGCCCGCCGGCCTCGAACCGCAGCGCGTAGGCCTCGCGCACCGGCGGATGAATGACGCGGAGCGCGGTGACGGCAAGTCCGTCGCCGGCGCTGACGGGGCCCTCGCCATATTCATGCACGCGGACAAGCGACCGGATGTCGGGCCGGCCCTCGTCGGCGATGCGGATGTCGATGTCGAATGCCATGGCCTGCCAGAAATGCGCCACGAGCGCCGCGGTGCCGGCGGGACCATGGACATTGAGCGGCCGGCCGAGCCCGGTCGTCCAGGCGGTGTGCAGCAGCGGCCCGAGTTCGAGGCAATGGTCGGAATGCAGGTGCGTAAGGTAGATGTCGGGCAGGTCGCGCAGGCTGACGCCGGCCTCGACCAGCCCGCGCGTCACTCCGGCGCCGCAATCCACCACGGCGCCGTGGCCGCCGATTTCCACGAAGGATGACGTCGGCCACGAGCCTTTCTGTCGAACCGCCGGTCCGCCCTTCGTGCCCAACAACACCACGCGCATGTCAGCCCTCCCGCCCCGATGACGATCGGGAGCCTAAGGCTTCCATCCCGGCGGGGAAAGGCCGGGACGCGGCGCGACGTTTCGCGCCGGCGGCCGCATTGCAATTCCGCATGAACATATTTATTCCCATTCATATATTGATCCGGAGAACCGCCATGACCGAGGCCGCGCCGACGAAATCCGACGACCATCCGCTGCAGCACCTTCCCGTCGGGCTCTTTGCCATGGTGATGGGCCTGGCGGGCCTGACGCTCGCCACCCTCAGGCTGGAACACGCGCACCACGCCGCGCCCGGCGCCAGTTTCTGGCTGTTCGTGCTGTCGGTGCTCGCCTTCCTTGTGATCGGCTCGGCCTATGCGCTGAAGGCGCTGCGCCATCCCGCGGCGGTGGAGGCCGACTGGAACCACCCGATCCGCCTCGCCTTCTTTCCGGCGGCAACCATCGGCCTGATCCTGATCGGCACGGCGGCGATGCCGCTGGCGCCGGCGGCCGGATCGCTGATCTGGATGCTTGGCTCGGCACTGCACCTGATCATGACGCTGACCGTGGTGTCGACCTGGATCGGGCACCGGTCGTTCGAGGCGGTGCATCTCAACCCCGCCTGGTTCATTCCGGCCGTCGGCAACGTCATTGTGCCGATCGTCGGCGTGCGGCTCGGCTTCGTCGAATTGTCGTGGTTCTTCTTCTCCGTCGGCATCGTGTTCTGGATCATCCTGTCGACGCTCGTGTTCAACCGGCTGATCTTCCACTCGCCGCTGCCGGAACGGCTGATGCCGACGCTGATGATCCTCGTCGCCCCGCCGGCGATCGGCTTCGTGTCCTATACGGCGCTGACCGGCGGCATCGATCCGTTCGCACGCATCCTCTATTATGCCGCCGTGGCGTTCACGCTGGTTTTCCTCACCCAGGCCGGCCGGCTCAGCAAGCTGCCGTTCATGGTGTCGTGGTGGGCCTATTCCTTCCCGTTCGCCGCGCTCACCATCGCCACCTTCGTCTATGGCGAAATGACCGGCGTGGCGATGGCGACAACAGCGGCCCATGTGCTCTACGCGGTGCTGGTCGTGGTCATCGCGTTCCTGTTCGCGCGCACGATCCTCGGCTTTGCCCGCGGCCAGATCCTCAAGCCGGAGTGAGGCCGCCGTGGAGCCGCAAAGCCTTTATGAGCGCATCGGCGGGCAGGCGACGATCGAGGCCCTGACCGCGCGCTTCTACGCGCTGATGGATGCGCTGCCGCAAGCGCGCGCGACCCGCGCCATCCATCCCGCCGACCTTTCGGCAAGCCGCGAGAAGCTCACCGAGTATCTCGCCTTCTGGTTCGGCGGGCCACAGACCTTCGTGGAGAAGCGCGGTGCGCCGATGATGCGCGCTCGCCATCTGCCGTTCGCCATCGGAACGGCGGAAATCGAGGGCTGGCTCGGCTGTTTCCGCCAGGCGCTCGACGAAACCGTGCCGGAGGATCACATGCGCGCGGTGATCTGGGAACGGGTGGAGACGCTCGCCCGGCACATGCGAAACCGCGACGGCTGAGGCCTACCAGTCCATCACCACCTTGCCCGACTGGCCCGAGCGCATGGCGGCGAAGCCATCGCCGAAATCGTCGATGCGCAGGCGATGGGTGATGAGGCCGGAGATGTCGAGCGGACCCTGCACCAGGGCGATCATCTTGTACCAGGTCTCGAACATCTCGCGGCCATAGATGCCCTTGACGGTGAGCATCTTGAAGATGATCTGGTTCCAGTCGATTTCGAAGCCCGTCGCGGGAATGCCGAGCATGGCGATGCGGCCGCCATTGTTCATGGTCGCCAGCATGTCGCGGAAGGCGGGCGCGGCGCCGGACATTTCCAGGCCGACATCGAAGCCTTCGGTCATGCCTTCCTGGTGCATCACGTCGCGCAACTTCTCCTTCGTGGCGTCGACGACGTGATGGACGCCGAGGCGGCGGGCAAGATCCAGCCGCCACGGGTTGACGTCGGTGATGACGACCTTGCGCGCGCCGACCGCCTGCGCCACCAGCGCGCCCATGATGCCGATCGGCCCCGCGCCGGTGACCAGCACGTCCTCGCCGACCAGGTCGAACGACAGCGCCGTGTGCACCGCATTGCCGAGCGGGTCGAAGATGGCGGCGATCTCGTCGGGCACGTCATCGGGAATCGGCACGACATTGTGGCTGGGAATGCAGACGAATTCGGCAAACGACCCCGGCCGGTTGACGCCGACACCGCGGGTGTTGCGGCACAGGTGGCCGCGCCCGGCGCGGCAGTTGCGGCAATGGCCGCAGACGATATGCCCCTCGCCCGAGACACGCTGGCCGCGCTTGTAGCCGGTGACGGCGGCGCCGACATCGGCGACCTCGCCGGCGAATTCATGGCCGGTGACCAGGCCGACCGGCACGGTCTTCGCCGCCCATTCGTCCCAGTTCCAGATATGCACGTCGGTGCCGCAGATCGCCGACTTGCGCACCCTGATGAGCACGTCGTTCGGCCCGGGTTCGGGCACCGGCACGGTTTCCATCCACAGGCCCGGCTCGGGCCTGGCCTTGACCAGCGCGCGCATCATGTTGGTCATGCGATCACTCCCAGTTCACGTCCGGTTTCGGCAAAGGCGTCGACGGCGCGATCGATGTCGGCGAACGTATGCGCCGCCGACATCTGTGTGCGGATGCGCGCCTGCCCCTTCGGCACCACTGGGAAGGAAAACCCGATCACGTAGATGCCGCGCTCCAGCATGCGCCGGGCGAAGTCCTGCGCCAGTTGTGCCTCGCCGAGCATGACCGGAATGATGGGATGGCCGGCTCCGGCCAGCGTGAAGCCGAGTGTGGTCATCGCGGCGCGGAACCGGTCGGCATTGGCAAAGAGGCGGCGGCGCAGGTCGCCGCCATGCTCGACAAGATCGAAGACGGTCAGCGAGGCCGCGGCGATCACCGGCGCCAGCGTGTTGGAGAAGAGATAGGGACGCGAGCGCTGGCGCAGCAATTCCACCACTTCACGCCGCGCCGCCGTGTAGCCGCCCGAGGCGCCGCCAAGCGCCTTGCCGAGCGTGCCGGTGACGATGTCGACGCGGCCCTCGACGCCGCAATGCTCGATCGAGCCGCGCCCGTGGCCGCCGAGGAAACCGACGGCGTGGCTGTCGTCGACCATCACCAGCGCATCGTGCCTGTCCGCCAGATCGCAGATGGCGCGCAGATCGGCGATGACCCCGTCCATGGAAAAGACGCCATCGGTGGCGATCAGGCGGAAGCGCGCGTCCTTGGCCTCGATCAGCCGGGCTTCCAGTTCCCCCATGTCGTTGTTGGCGTAGCGATAGCGCCGCGCCTTCGACAGCCGCACGCCGTCGATGATCGAGGCGTGGTTGAGCGCGTCGGAAATGATGGCATCGTCCTCGCCGAGCAGCGTCTCGAACAGGCCGCCATTGGCGTCGAAGCAGGAGGAATAGAGGATCGTGTCCTCGAAGCCGAGGAAGGATGCGATGCGCGCTTCCAGCGCCTTGTGCTCCTCCTGCGTGCCGCAGATGAACCGCACCGAGGCCATGCCGTAGCCGTAGCGGTCGAGCGCCCGCTTCGCCGACGCCGCGATCTCCTCATTGTCGGCGAGGCCGAGATAATTGTTGGCGCAGAAATTGAGGACTTCGGCCCCCCCGGCGACCTCGATCCGCGCCGCCTGCTTCGACACGATGACGCGCTCGGCCTTGTAGAGGCCGGCTGCCCTCACGGCATCGAGTTCGGCGCGGACATTGGCGAGAAAGCGCTTGCTCACTGGAATTCGGCCCTTCACCATCGGCGGCAGACCTTCGCGCCGCCCTGTGGCGCAGGATAGCGCAAAAACGACCGCTGCGAACGGCGGCGCGGCAGGAGTGTGCGATGGGCAGATTCCCGGTGTTCGATCTCGGCGCCTTCGAGGCGGCAAACGCCGCGCAACGCCGGCGCCTCGGCGAAGACGTCGACGCGATCTGCCGATCCACCGGCTTCCTCGCCATTGCCAATCATGGCGTGGCCGAGAGCGTGATCGCCGCGCAATGGGCGGCGACGCGCGCATTCTTCGACCTTCCGGCAGCCGGGAAGGCCGCGGCCGCGGTGCTGCGGCCCGGCTATCCCTATGGCTGGCTGGCGACCGGAGCGGAAGCGCTGGCGCGATCGCGCGGCGACGATACGCCGCCCGACCTGAAGGAGAGCTTCAATGGCGGGCCGGCTGCGCCGCCGCCGGGCATGGTCGACGCCGACGCCTTGTCGTTCTGTTACGCCGCGACACCGTTTCCCGCCGAGCCAGCCGGATTTCGCCAAGCCTGGCAGGCCTACTATGCCGCCATGGAGGATCTGGCCCGGCGCATCATGCGGCTCTTCGCAGTCGCGCTCGGCCTCGACGACGACTATTTCGAACCCTTCATCGATCGGCCGATCAGCGCGCTGCGGGCGCTGAACTATCCCGCCACCGATCGCCCTCTCGCCGCCGGCCAGATGCGCGCCGGGGCGCACACCGATTATGGCAGCCTGACGATCCTGTTGCCGCAGGCCGGTTCGCGCGGGCTGCAAATCCTCTCTCCGCAGGGAACCTGGATCGAGGTGGAGCCGGCGGACGGCGCCTTCGTCATCAATCTCGGCGACCTGATGCAGCGCTGGACCAATGACCGCTGGCGCTCGACATTGCATCGCGTCGTCGCCGACGGGCGGGCCGAACGGCGCCAATCGCTCGCCTTCTTCCACCAGCCCAACTGGTTTGCCGAGATCGCCTGCCTCGATGCGTGCCTGGCGCCCGGCGAACGCCCGAAACACGAGCCCGTGCTGTCGGGACCCTATCTCATGGGCAAGTTCCGCTCGACGACGATGTGACGGATCAGTCCATCACCGCGTCCAGCCCGCGCCTCAACCCGGCAAAGCCGGAAACCCGGCGCGCGGCAAGCAGCGTGCCGGCGACATAGGGCGCCGCCGACGAACCGGCGTCGTGGCGGATGGCGAGGCGTTCATTGTCGGCGCCGAGCAACACCTCGCACGACAGCACATAGCCGGGCATGCGCACCGAATGAACCTGGACCGGGGTCGGCGCGCCAAGACCGGCGCCACGCGTCTCGCGCGCGCCGGAAAGCTCGGCCACCGGCTTCGAGGTCGCCGCCATGCGCACCGCGCCGAGCATTTCGGCAAGTTCGCGGCCGGTGCCCGACGGGGTGTCGGGTTTCGCCGCCGAGGCGTAGTCGATCACCTCGATATCGGCGACATATTTCGCCGCTTCGAGCGCGAAACGCCGCATCAGCGTCGCGGTGATGGAAAAATTCCCGGCGGCCAGCACGCCGCGACCGGCCGCTTTCGCCGCCGCGTCGATGTCGGCATAGTCGGCCGACGACAGGCCCGACGTGCCGATGACAACATGGCGGCCGGCTGCCAGGGCTGCCAGCGCATGGGCTTTCACCGCCGGGGGCTTGGTGTAATCGATCACCACGTCGGCGGGCGCGGCCAGCGCCTCCGCGAGCGTGGCGC
>JBATNB010000459.1:0-2040 GCA_049290135.1 Rhizobiaceae bacterium | reverse complement strand
GGCGTCCACGCCGCCTCGCCGCTCGGCCTGCCGGTTTCGGCCGAAACGCTCAAGGCGCTGGACGTGGCGGTGGAGCTGGCACGCGACGCCGGCCACACGGTCGAGCCGGTCGACCTGTCGTTCATCGGGCGCGACTTCATCGGCGATTTCGGCCGCATGGTGGCGGTGTCGCTGGCCGGTACGCTGCGGCTGGAGGCGGTGCGCAACGGACGGTCGGTGCTGGCTGACATGGAGCGGGCGACGCGGATCCTCGCCCGGCTCGGCGACCTTGTCTCCGGCGGCGAGACCTACGCGGCGATCGAGCGGCTGGCGCTCGCCTCGAGGCGCATCGTGGCGCAGACGGCCGGCCTTGATGCCGTGCTGATGCCGATCATCGCGCACGAACCCGTCGCCATCGGCGGTCTTGACGCCAAGGGCGCCGACAATGTCATCGAGGAGATCGTCGATCGCGCCCGGCTGACGCGGCTCCTGCGCATTCCGGCGATCTTCGCCCAGCTCATGGACAAGAGCCTGTGGTTCACGCACTGGCCGGCGATCCAGAACGTCACCGGCCAGCCGGCAATCGCCCTGCCGGTCCACGTCACGGCGAGCGGCCTGCCGCTCGGCATCCAGGCGGTCGGGCGGCCCGGCGACGAGGAGACGCTTCTGTCGCTGGCCGCGCAGATGGAGAAGCAGTCGGGCTGGCTCGACCGCCGCGCCGGCCTGATGCGGCCGTGATGGACAGCCGGGCCGGGCGCCGCTAGAAGGCGCTCGGTTTTCCAGACGGGCACGCCATGACCTCCACACCGATCACCGCCGCCGAAGCCGAAGCGCAGGCCCGCCTCCTGTCCGCCGCGCTGCCGTTCATGCAGCGCTACGAGGACAAGACGGTCGTCGTGAAATATGGCGGCCATGCCATGGGCGACACCGCGCTCGGCCGTGCCTTCGCCCGCGACATCGCGCTGTTGAAGCAGTCGGGCGTCAACCCGGTGGTGGTGCATGGCGGGGGGCCGCAGATCGGCGCGATGCTGAAGAAGCTCGGCATCGAATCGCGCTTCGAGGGCGGGCTGCGCGTCACCGACAAGGAGACCGTGGAAATCGTCGAAATGGTCCTGGCCGGCTCGATCAACAAGGAGATCGTCCAGCTCATCAACGCCGAGGGCGAATGGGCGATCGGGCTTTCGGGCAAGGACGGCAACATGGTGTTCGCCGAAAAGGCGCACAAGACCGTCAAGGATCCCGATTCCAACATCGAGCGCGTGCTCGATCTGGGGTTTGTCGGCGAGCCGGTGGATGTCGACCGCAAGCTGCTCGACCTTCTGGCGCACTCGGAAATGATCCCGGTGCTGGCGCCGGTGGCGCCCGGCCGCGACGGCCACACCTACAACATCAATGCCGACACGTTTGCCGGCGCCATCGCCGGCGCGCTCCGGGCCGAGCGGCTGCTGTTCCTCACCGACGTGCCCGGCGTGCTCGACGCGAACAGGAACCTGATCGAGGAACTGACGGTGGCCGAGGCGCGCGCGCTCATCGCCGACGGCACCATTTCGGGCGGCATGATCCCGAAGGTCGAGACCTGCATCGAGGCGATCGGGCGCGGGGTCGAGGGCGTGGTCATCCTCAACGGCAAGACGCCGCACGCGGTGCTGCTGGAACTCTTCACCGAACACGGGGCCGGCACGCTGATCGTGCCGTAGCGCCTCAGGCGGTGATGCGGGCGAGGTGGTGGCCGAGCCGGATCGCCAGCGCCACGATGGTGGTGGTCGGGTTGCACTGGCCCGAGGTGGAAAACACCGAGGAGCCGGCAACGAACAGGTTCTGCATGCCGTGCACACGGCAATCGGCGTCGACCACGCTCGTCGCCGGGTCGGCGCCCATGCGCGTGCCGCCCATGTGATGGTGGCCGGCCAATTCCTGGTCGGTCGGATAGGGATTGCCGGCAAGCACCCAGTCGGCGATGCGCACGCGGCCGAAATCGCGCTCCGCCATCGCCCGGCCGAACAGCCTGAGGCCCTCCAGCAGGGTGCGGTGCTCGGCCTCGCCCTTGGTCCAGTTCAGTTC
>JBATNB010000458.1:0-2545 GCA_049290135.1 Rhizobiaceae bacterium | reverse complement strand
GCGAAGAATCGAGCGGGAATTGCCGCGCGCGGTGATCGTGCTGGCCCGCAAGGGCGCCGACGCGGCGCGCGCGCTCTATCCGGCGCAGTCGCGCGACCGCTCGGTGTTCCACGCGATGCAGGCGGTCAATGTCGACGGCCACAAGTTCGACGTGTTCGTCAAATGGCCGGACGGGGAGGTCGGGCGACCGTTGATGGTGGCGTTCCAGGACCTCGCCTCGAACCTGATCGTATCGCACCGGATCGACCGGTCGGAAAACCGCGAGGCGGTGCGGCTGGCCATCGGCGACATGATCGAGACGCACGGGATTCCCGACCATGTCTGGATGGACAATGGCCGGGCGTTCGCGTCGAAGTGGATCAGCGGGCGCTGGAAAAACCGGTTCCGGTTCAAAATCAAGGATGACGAGCCGACGGGCATCCTCACCGAGCTCGGCGTTACCATCCACTGGACCACGCCCTATTCGGGCCAGTCGAAGCCGATCGAGCGGGCGTTCCGCGAGCTGGCTGAAGAGATCGCCCGGCATCCGAAGTGCGCCGGCGCCTACACGGGCAACCGCCCCGACGCCAAGCCGGAGAATTACGGCTCTGCCGCCATCCCGATCGAGGCGTTCGAGACGCTGGTGGCGGCCGAGATCGCACGGTTCAATTTGCGCGCCGGGCGGCGGACCAAGGAGGCCGGCGGCAAATTGTCGTTCGCCGACGTCTATCGCGCCTCGATGGCGCGGGAAACGACATTGGTGCGCAAGGCGACGGCGGCGCAGCGCCGGCTGTTCCTGATGGCGGCGGAAGGGGTGACGTCCCGTCCGCGCAACGGCGAAATCCACCTGGCGGGAAACCGCTACTGGACCGAGGATCTGGTCGAGATCGCCGGGCGACGTGTCGTCGCGCGGTTCGATCCGCAGGCGATGCACCAGCCGCTGCACGTCTACACGCTCGACGGGCGTTTCGTGGCGAGCGCGGAATGCATCGAGGCGACCGGCTTCAACGACGCCGCAGCGGCACGGGCGCATTCGGCACTGCGGGCCGCCTACATGCGCAAACTCCGCGACATTCGCGACCTGGAGCGGCTGCTCACGCCGGAGGAGCTGGCGGCGATGCTGCCGGAAGCCGAGGCGGTGGCGCTGCCGGCGCCGAAGATCGTGCAGATGGTCCGCAAGGCGGCCGACCCGGGCGAGGGGCGGCGCGAGGCGGAGGACGCCTTCGTGCGCGGCGCCGAACGGCTGTTCGGCGAGGTGGTGAAGTTCGGGGGTTGACCCCGTGAAACAGCCGGCGGGCGCCGGCCAGACAGGAGGCGATCATGAACATCCAACACGACAAACAACAGCATGACCCATGGAACCTGGTCCCGGAAACGCCGACGATCGGGCCCGAGGCCATGGTGCGCTGGGTCGAGGCGCGCGCCGGCGCCAATCTCGAA
The DNA here is from genome assembly GCA_049290135.1 of Rhizobiaceae bacterium. GTDB lineage: Bacteria > Pseudomonadota > Alphaproteobacteria > Rhizobiales > Rhizobiaceae > JADJTR01. Next base: position 1,126 of record JBATNB010000458.1, on the reverse strand, counting down.
GCCGAGGACCAGGGCTGGTCCAAGGCCTTGTTCTGCAAGAAGGCGGAGATCTCCGCCCCGACGTTTACCCAGTGGTACAACGGTCGCTACAAGGGCGACTTCGACGCGGTGACGGAGAGGGTCCTGTCGTTCCTGGCCAAGCGCGAGGCGCTGCGCCATGAGGCGGTGAAGGCACCCAGCGATCCAGGGTTTGTCGACATCCCCACCGCCAAGGCCGTTTTTTCGGTATTCACGGCGGCCATGAGCCTTGGCTCGATGGCGCTGGTCACGCTCGCGGCCGGCATGGGCAAGACCATGGCAGCGCGCGAGTTCCAGCGCCGGTATCCGCGCGTCGCCATCGCGACGATGCGGCCGACCATCCGCACGCCGGAGCGTGCCATCCGCGAGGTGGCAAACGCCTGGGGCATAGATGCCTCGGGGTATCAGGAGATGATCCGGCAGTTGAAGGGCCGGTTCGGCAAGGACAAGGACCACTCGCTGCTGATCGTTGATGAGGCGCAGTTCCTCTCCGATGAGGCGGTGAACGAGATCCGCATGCTGCGCGACAATCACAATACGGGAGTGGTGTTGGTCGGGAACGAGGAGATCTACGGCCGCTACACGTCGGGCGACGGGCTGGCGATCCAGGCGCAGATCCGGCGGCGCATTTCGTGGCGGCTGAAGCGGATGGAGAATTCGCCCGACGACATCGCGATGATTCTCGATGCCTGGGGAATCCAGGATGCGACAATGCGGGAGCTTGCCGCCCGCATCGCCCGCAAGCCGGGCCGGATCGGCACCATGGTCGAAACGCTCAAGCTCGCGCACGTGATGGCGGCCGGACACGGCCGAGAGATCGAGGCCGACGATTTGCGCGCCGCCTGGCTCAATCGTTCGGACGGGGGGGACAGGCTGTGAGCCGGCACCATGATCCCTTCGCCGCCACGGATGCGCTGCGCGTTCTGCGCGAGCGGTTCGCCCCCCACCGGGGCGGCCCGGTGAACCTCAACGAAGCGGCGGTCGAGTGGCTGATCGGCGCGCTCGACGAGGCGATCGCGCTGTCGCGCGCGACCGGCAACGAATTGTCCAGGCTCAGTTGGAACCGGTTCGGCGCACCCGATCCCGAGCGGGTGGCGGCGGCCATGGC
>JBATNB010000457.1:0-5226 GCA_049290135.1 Rhizobiaceae bacterium | reverse complement strand
GGCCATGACGGATCGGTGACCGCCGCCGCCTTCTCGCCGGACGGGCGGACGGTGCTGACCGGGTCGTGGGACAACACCGCGCGCCTGTGGGAGGCGGCGACGGGCAAGGAGCTGCGCCGCTTCGAGGGCCATGAAAATTGGGTCACCGCCGCCGCCTTCTCGCCGGACGGGCGGACGGTGCTGACCGGGTCGTGGGACAACACCGCGCGCCTGTGGGAGGCGCCTAGGACCAGTGGCCTGGACGTCTATCGCATCGCCGAAATCATGTGTCGCAAGCGCATGTTCGGCCAGGAACAGTTTACCGAAGAGGAATTGCGCCGATCAACGATTGGCGATTTGCTTCCGCGCAATCCCGTCGCCGCATGCCTCGAGTATTTGCAGGAAATCGAAGCGGGGGACAAATTCGATATATCCTGCATAGACCAACGTTCAGCCGACGACTCTGATTGATAACCTCACACTCGGGACTTTCGGGCGTTATCGAAACATGTCGATCGGCTTCGTCGGCGGGTTTGGATCGCGATTTACCCCAACAGGTCGATGACCGGTAAACCGGCTTCCCGCGCCAGCCTGACGACGTCCCCCGTCCCCCCCGGCAGGCCGGCTTTGCCGTCCCACACGGCGACGAGCACATCGGCGCCGGCGACCAGTGCGGCCGCGAGTTTCGAAAAATCGGGGTCGCGGTTTGACCGGGCCGGGACGATCCGGATTTCGAGCAAAGGCCGTCGCATCGCGGCGTCGAACTGGGCAACCGCCGCCGCGCGATTGCCGGTTGCCTTGTTGGCGAGCCACTCTCGCCAGTCTGTTGCGGGCAGGGGCAGCATAGCGCGAAGGCGCCAGCGCGTCGGCATGAGCGACGCAGCGAGAAGATCGGTGCCTTCGGCCATGCCCATCGCCAAGATGATGTCGATGCTGTCGGCGTTACGGTCGATCTCACGGAAGATCGCGGTCAGGGCCGCTTCCAGCCGAAGCGCCTGTTCCGGGCGCAGTTTGTTCCAGCGATGCCCGGCGACCGCGAGCGTGAAGGGCTTGCGGTGCGCTACATGAACGCGGACGCGTGCGAGCACGTCTTCGAGCGCTCGGTCGTCTCCCTGTCTAACTGCCAATTCTGGGATAACCTTTCGGTTGCATTTGCCATTGTTGCGTTTCACGTTAGCAACGGGATCGGTGCGGGACCAGCGGCGGGGCGGGCAAATGAAACTCGGCGAGAAATCGGGCCGTGCGCTCGCATGGATGAAAAGGGAGCTCCGCCGAAAGCGTCCACTGGCGATATTGGCGATAGTCGCATTGGTTTTCGGCGCAACAGGTTTTGAAATTGCTCGAGGGCCGAGCGACTTGTTCGATTCGGCCTACCGTTCGCTTCAGCATTTCGGCTTGAACTACTCGCCATTGGATGCCGACCAAGTCAAAAATAATACTAGCGAAAACGCCTTGGTGGAGCTCTCGCGTTATCTGGCGGCAGTTGTAGCATTCTGGGCCGTGATACTGCTGATCGGCAGCACGATCTATGATAGCTGGCTCCTCCACAAGCAAACCGCCGAATGGAACGTCCACCGTCGCATCGTGTTGCTCGGGTTCGGTTCGATGAACACGGCACTGGCGCGGGTCCTGTCGCGCCACGGGGTCTATCTGACGGTCATCGCTAAGGAGTTCTCGGTTTCTGACCGCCAATTCGCGCGCGATCATGCAATTCTCTTGGTCGAAGGCGATCTTGCCGAATGGTCCACCCTGAAGCGAGCCAAAGTCGGGAAGTCGACCCGTATCGTGGTCGCCGCCGGCGGCGATGCGACAAATGTCGAGATAGGCACAACAGCAGCCGGGTTCGTTGAGGCAGAGCAAAGGCGGATCGAGAATATCGAGAACCAGTTTCGGCGATGTGGCGAGCCGAAAACACAGCGCGGTTATGCCTGCGATCAACGCGGCGACCCGGTCACGCAAATCCATCTGACGTCAGTGCGCACGCTCGCCGATCTGTCCGAAGCCCGCGATATCGCGTACGCCCGCGGCGCCGCCGCGGATTTCTTCTCGATCAAAACCGAAGCAGCCCGCCAGTTGATGCGAAAGGCGCGCCTGCCGCTCCGCGCCTTCGAAAGCGGACAGGACCGGGTTCACGTTGTCATCGTCGGCATGGGCGATCAGGGCGAGGCGATCCTCAACGAAGTACTGCTGAGTTGCTGGTCGGCCAACCTGAACAATCAACCGCGCATCACCGTCATCGAGAACGCGCCGGTCAAAAACACCGTAGCCCGTCTGGGCGCCCACCGGCCTCGTTTGATGGACCCGCCGGAACCGAATCTGCCGAAGCCGGAAATCAAGGTGCTTGAACTCGACGCGATAGCGGTCGATTTCGGCGCGGCGACCGTGCTCGCGAAAATCGAGACGGCAGGGGCGCCGACAGCGTGGGTTTTCACCTGCGGCGACGATGAGGTGAATCTCGCCGCTGCGCTCCGCCTCGAAATGGCGATGCGCCAGGGCCGCAGGCTACCGGCGCCGATCTACATGCGGCTGTGGAACGCCGACATCGACAAATCCGGGGCCGCAACGGATAGCAGTTTCGTCATCGAGTCGCGCAATCCGTTGCTGTTCTCCCAGGTTTTTGGCAGCATCACCACGGTGCTCCCCGAATCCGGGATTGTCCGGAACCTGCTGCGCGCCTGCGGAGAAGACGCTTCCGGTTCCGATATTGAGCATTTCGCCAAACTTCTGCACCATGAATACCTTGCCGATGTGGACAGAGAAGCAGCGCTCGGCGCCATCGCATCCGAAGCATCCGTTTCCGAGCGGCAAGCTTATGCGGAAGCCATTGAGCGTTTCACAACCGAGTGGGCCGCGTTGCCCAGCGGCGTCAAGGAAGGCAACCGCCGCGCCGTGCGTCACTTCGCGACCAAGCTCATGGATTTGGGATTCCGCTGGCAAGGCATGGACAACGAATGGTTGCCGGCGTTTGATCGGACGATAGCGAAAAAATGGCTGGAAGCCATTGCCGCCAAACCCGTCGCCGATTCTTTCGGCGCCTCGCCACCCGAAACGTTGGAACGGCGATTGTTCGAGAGCGCCCGCGCCGAGCACGAACGCTGGATTGCGGATCGCCTGCTTGAAGGTTGGTCGCACGGCGATCGGGACAACCGCGCCCGCACGCACCCGAACCTGGTTCCTTTCAAGGAGCTCGAAGAACAGAAAAGGCCGTACGATCTGACCGCGCTTCGCCTCCTTTTCGATCACGCCGGCCATCGCGCCAATGCCCCCAGGGCGCATGAGAAGGCCAGCGTCGAAATCCGCATTGAAACTGCGGATGCCGTGACTTGGCCCGATCTCGCCGCCTTGGACGCCGCCAACGAAATCGTTGTTTACTTGGCAAAGGGCGCCGAAATCAGGCTCGCCGATGGCGCTCGCGAGACGCTTCTTTCGCGGGTGGAAACCTGGGCAGCGAAAGATAATGCGGTGCGCCTTCGCGTCGATGTCGAGCGGACGCCCGGCGTTGGGGAACTGCAAAAGCTGGGCAAAGACTACACCCATACCGGCAAGGTTGTCTCCGGGCTTGCGGATATTGCGGCGCGCAATCGCGTGGTCATGGACGTTCTCTGGGACGAGAAACCGGAAATACGCGACGCGCAGTCCGTGCGGCGCAGTCGCAAGCGCGAAAACAGCGCGTGACCGGCATGCAGGAACCGGAAACGTCCAAAAACGAGGTCTTCGTCAGCTACCGGCGCCGGCACGGCGTGCCGGAAGGCGTCGGCGAACTCGACGGCGACGTCTGGACGCGGCGTCGCGAGACCTACCGGTTCTCCAGCCGCGACGGCCGAGTGCGCACGGTGGAACTGATCAACGGCCTTGGCTATCCAACCGAAAAGGATGACGTTTGCCGCTGGGATCTGTCGTGGCGCGATGACGGCTCGCTCGAAGCGATCGCCCATAGCAACCGAACCGGCCACACCGCGTTGCGCGAAGTGTTCAATCGCGACGCCACGATCGTCGACTTCTTTCACGACGACCAGTCCGCCTCTGCCCGCACCGGATTCTCAGGGGGAAGCGACTTCGGATTCGAATTTACGAATTCGTTCGTTGAAAAGAAGACGCGTATCATGCGGCATCTGCTGGACCACGACGCCAACGGTTGGTGCACGCGCAAGCGTTTCTGCAGCGACACGTTCAACACGCCGGCGCAGGATGTGGTCGGCGCCTTTGGCGAGGCTTAAGAAGGGAATCCGGCGGGGCAGAAAACAGCGGTGTCCTACCTCGACGCCGATGGGAATTCAATTGTCCTGCCGAACGGCGTCGCTCGCATCGAATATGTGTTTGATCGCTTCGGCCGAGAAGCGGTCGCCCGGACACTAGGTCCGGCCGGCCAATTGATCGGGAACAGCGATTTCTGTGCGGCTTAAAAATCGGACGGCGATGCGAACGGAAATTCGCTCGCGTTCGACTTTTTCGGCGTCGACGGACAGCCGATGTTGCATAAGGACGGCTATGCCCGCGTCACCCTGCGCCACGACGCGCGCGGCAATGTCGAGGAGGCGGCGTATTTCGGGGTCGACGGACAGTCGGTGTTGCACAAGAACGGCTATGCCCGGTTCGCCCAGCGTTATGATGATCATGACCGAGTGATTGAAGTTGTTTACTTTGGACTCGATGGGAAACCGGTTTCAGCGTCGGACGGAGTCGCCGGCTGGCGCAAAGCATACGATGCCGCGGTAACAGCGTTGTTCATATCTGGCTTGGCGTGGACTTGAACCCCGATCGGGATGCCTACGGATATGCGATCGGGCGCAGCCGTTTCGACGAACGGGATCGGGAGGCAGAGTTCCGTGTTTTCGATTCGAAAGGGGAACCGGCCGTTTTCCGGGAAGGATAGCACGGTTTCCTGCGCACTTGGGACGAACGGGGCAACCGGATTTCTGGCCTGTATTTCCGCCTCGACAGCAAACCATTCCTGACCGTCAATAATTACAGCGAAGTGCGCACGGCGTGGAACCATTTCGGTCAGCGAAAAGGCCGGGCCTATTTCGGTCTGGCTGGCGACGTCGTCGATCGGTCGGGCGGCTATCATCGCGTCCAATTCGAACGCGACCTTTTCGGCGAGTGCACCGGGAAACGGTTTTGTTTCGGCTTGTTCCGCATTTCACGCGGATTGAGACGCAATGGCCAGCGCGTTGGCGCGAACGGCCAGGTTTCGGCTTGTTCCGCATTTCACGCGGATTGAGACTTCGGCGAATTCAACAATCGCGC
>JBATNB010000456.1:0-2413 GCA_049290135.1 Rhizobiaceae bacterium | reverse complement strand
GGCCAGAAGCTCGGCAGGATCGCCCAGCCGCTGCGCGCCGCGCTGACAGGGCGCGCCACGTCGCCCGGCGTCTTCGATGTGCTGGCGGTGCTCGGCCGAGAGGAATCACTGGCGCGCATCCGCGCCGCGATCTAGGGTCCCGCCGTTGCAGCGAGGGAGGACGGGATGGGCGCGCGACCGATCAGCAAGGCAGGCTACACGCTTTACGGACGCCCCGGCGCGGGGTCGTCCTCGGTAGAGGTGCTGCTCACGCTCACCGGCGTCGACCATGCCGTCATCGACGTGTCGAAAGCCGACGACGAGGCGCTGGCGCGGCTTCGCGGGCTCAATCCGCTGGTCGAGGTGCCGACATTGGTCCTGCCTTCCGGCGAGGTGATGATGGAATCGGCGGCGATGATGATCCTCCTGTCGGACCTCAGGCCCGACCTCGGGTTGTCACCGGCCGCGTCCTCGCCGCTGCGGCCGAAATTCCTGCGGCTGATCGCGTTCCTCGCCGCCAACGTCTATCCGACGTGCCTGCGCTACTATTATCCCGACCGCTACACCGGCGATGAGGCGGGCGCCGGCGCGGTGAAGGCGGCGGCGACCAGCCGGAACGAGCGCGAATGGGCGCATTTCGCCGCGCAGGTCGGGCATGGCCCGTTCGCGCTCGGCGAAACCCTCTCCGCGGTCGATCTCTACGCGACGATGCTGATGGACTGGGCCGCGGACCGAAAGGTGCTGTTCGCGCGCCATCCGGCGCTGGCCACCCTGGCCCATGCCGTCGTCACCGACCCCAAATGCGCGCCGGTGTGGGAACGGCACGGCGTCCTGGTCCCCTGACCGGCAGACCCGCCGTTGCGGCATGTTGCGTTGCAACACCGTTCTTTGGTCGGCCTTGTGACCCAAAGGGAAATCATATAGCTGGAAACGGCTCATCTTGATGCACTGCAACGTCATTCCTGTTGCGTTGCGGCATGCCCAGCCGAAGGAGATCACCCGATGCCCGGAACCATCGCCACGGTCGAAGTGGAAGGCAAGCATGTCGAACTTCCGGTGCGCGAAGGCTCGATCGGTCCGCGTGTGATCGACATCCAGAAGCTCTACGCCAACACCCACATGTTCACCTACGATCCGGGGTTCACCTCGACGGCGAGCTGCGAATCCAAGATCACCTACATCGACGGCGACGAGGGCGTGCTCTTGCATCGCGGCTACCCGATCGAGCAGCTGGCCGAGCATGGCGACTTCCTGGAGACCTGCTACCTGCTGCTTTACGGCGACCTGCCGACCAAGACGCAGAAGGCGGACTTCGACTACCGCATCACGCGCCACACGATGGTGCACGAGCAGTTGCAGTTCCTGTTCCGCGGTTTCCGCCGCGATGCGCACCCGATGGCGGTCATGTGCGGTGTCGTCGGCGCGCTGTCGGCGTTCTATCACGACTCCATCGACATCGCCGATCCGCACCAGCGCATGGTTGCCTCGATCCGGATGATCGCGAAGATGCCGACCATCGCGGCGATGGCGTACAAATATTCCATCGGCCACCCGTTCGTTTATCCGAAGAACGATCTGTCCTACGCGGAAAATTTCCTGCGCATGTGCTTCGCCGTGCCGGCGGAGGACTACAAGGTCAATCCGGTGCTGGCCCGCGCCATGGACCGCATCTTCATCCTGCACGCCGACCACGAGCAGAATGCCTCGACGTCGACGGTGCGGCTGGCCGGTTCGTCGGGCGCCAATCCGTTTGCCTGCATCGCCGCCGGCATCGCCTGCCTCTGGGGCCCGGCGCATGGCGGCGCCAACGAGGCCGCGCTCAACATGCTGGCCGAGATCGGCACCGTCGACCGCATTCCGGAATTCGTCGCCCGCGCCAAGGACAAGAACGACCCGTTCCGCCTCATGGGCTTCGGCCACCGGGTCTACAAGAACTACGATCCGCGCGCCAAGATCATGCAGCAGACCTGCCATGAGGTGCTCAACGAGCTGGGGATCAAGGACGATCCGCTGCTCGACGTGGCAATGGAGCTGGAGCGCATCGCGCTGCATGACGACTATTTCATCGAAAAGAAGCTCTACCCGAACATCGACTTCTATTCCGGCATCACGCTGAAGGCGCTCGGCTTCCCGACCACCATGTTCACCGTGCTGTTCGCGCTGGCGCGCACCGTCGGCTGGATTGCCCAGTGGAAGGAGATGATCGAGGATCCGCACCAGAAGATCGGCCGTCCGCGCCAGCTCTATACCGGAGAGCCGTTGCGCGACTATGTGGCGATCAGCCAGCGCTGACGCGGCTACTGACGCGAACCAGGGCGCCTTCGGGCGCCCTTTTTCATGGGCGCAGCATCGACAGCACCAGTTCGGCTGCGGCCTCGCCCGCCGGCCGGCTCGTGCGCATGCGTTCGCGCACCAGTCGCGCGCCGGCCAGCGC
>JBATNB010000455.1:0-6532 GCA_049290135.1 Rhizobiaceae bacterium | reverse complement strand
GTCGTGGATCGCCTTCATCGCCCCGCCGAACGCCGAGACCAGCGAGACCGCCCCGGCAATGGCATAGAGGTCGAACCCCTGGCGGAACACCAGGAACGGAAACGAGAAATACTGGGTGTAGAGCTTGGTGACCTGCTGCCCGAGCCATGATCCCATCAGCGCCCCGATGGCAAAGCCGATCAGGACGATGACGGCCACCAGCTGGGCATAGTGCATGCCCACCTCGAAGGAGGTGTAGCCGCAGGCCTTCAGCAGGCCGATGTTTTCCCGCTCCAGCGCGACCAGCCGCGTCAGCACCATGTTGACCAGGAATGCCGAGACCAGCAGGAACACCGGCGGCATCACCCGCGCCATGGCGTAGAGCTGCGTCAGTTCGCCGTCCAGGAAGGCATGGCTCTGCTGCTCGATGCGCGGATAGGCGCCCATGCCGCCATAGGGCTCCAGCAGCCGGTCGAGCGCATCGATGGCGGCGGGCTCGGACGCCCCGCGCAACAGCCGCACGGCAAGGTCGTTGAAGGCGCCATTCATGTCGAAGATGCCGGCAAGCACCGAGCGCGGCATGAAGAACACCGCGTAGCGCCGGTCGTCGGGCACCATCTCGCCGGGCCCGAGCGCATAGACATACTCCGGCGACAGCACGACCGCCGCGATCGTCAGCCGTCGCTCGCGCCCGTTCATGAGCGCGGTGAAGCCGTCGCCGACCGAGAGCCCGTGCGCCTTGGCGAACCGCTCGTCCAGCGCGATCTCGCCGGCATGGGCGGGGTCGGGAAACCGGCCGGAGCGGATGTAAAGCCGGTTCACCGCCGGTTCGCCGAAATCCGGGATCGACACCGCCTTGCCCGTCGCCGGCTCGTCCATGCCGGGCATCGACAGGATGACCGGTTCGACGACGCGGAACTCGGCGGCCGTGACGCCCGGCACATCGAGCACCGCCTCGCGCAACTGCATCGGCGCCCGGGTGGCGGAGGCGAACACGTGGGCGAAGCCGAAGCGGCCATAATAGGCCTCGCGGGTCTCCAGCAGCGCGCGATAGGCGCCGACGGCGAGCACGATCGTCATGACGCCCGACGCCATCACTAGCGCCACCGCCAGGATCTGCGCCCACAGGCGGGTCGCATCGCGCAGCGATTTCCGCGTCAGCGCCTTCACCAGGTGATCTCCTCGGCGCGGCGACGTTGCGGATTGACCGTCTCGGAGGCAATCCGCCCGTCGTGGAAGGTGAACACGCGATGCGCGATGTCGCGGATCGGCGCGTTGTGGGTGATGATCGCCGTGGTCGTGCCGAGATCGGTGTTGATGCGCTCGATCGCCTCCAGCACGACGCGCCCGGTTTCCGAATCGAGCGCGCCGGTCGGCTCGTCGCACAACAGCACGTCCGGGCGCTTGGCGATGGCGCGCGCGATGGCCACGCGCTGCTGCTCGCCGCCGGAAAGCTGGGCCGGGAAATGCCGCTCCCGCTTCGTCAGCCCCACCAGCCCCAGCGCCTCCGACGGGCTCATCGGCTTGCGCGCGATGTCGGTGACCAGCGCCACGTTCTCCCAAGCCGTCAGCGACGGAATGAGATTGTAGAACTGGAACACGAACCCGACATGGTCGCGCCGGTAGAGCGTCAGTTCGCGCTGCGACGCCCTGGTCAGCACATGGTCGCGGAACCGCACCTCGCCGGCGCTCGCCACGTCGAGGCCGCCCAGGATGTTGAGCAGCGTCGACTTGCCCGAGCCCGATGGCCCGAGCAAAACGCTGACCTCGCCCTCGTGAAGCGTCATGTCGATCCCGCGGAGCGCATGAACTTCAACGTCGGCGTTGCGATAGACCTTGGTCACGCCTCGGGCAACGAACACGGCCTCGGGCATCGGTCCCTTCCCCGCTTGCCTGGTCTGGTTACATGGCGCCGCCCCGACCGACGTTGACGCCGGTCAAGGCCGCCCCGCGCCGGCGATCACCCCAGCGCGGCCTTGATGAGCGCACCGGCCTTGCCGAAGTCCATCGAGCCGGCATGCCGGCCTTTCAGCACGCCCATGACCTTGCCCATGTCCTTGATCGACGCCGCGCCGGTTTGCGCGATGGCATCCGCCACGGCGGCCTCGATCTCGCGATCCGCCATCTGCTTCGGCATGAAGCCCATGATCACGACGATTTCGGCACGCTCCCGGGCCGCCAGTTCCGGGCGTCCGCCCCGGTCGTAGAGCTCGGCGGCATCCTCGCGCGATTTCACCATCCGGGCCAATGCCTGCACGATTTCGTCGGTCGTGGCCTCGCCCCGGCCCTGGCCGCGGTTGGCGATGTCCTTGTCCTTGATCGCCGCCTGGATCAGCCGGATCGTCGACAGTCGATCCGCGTCGCGCGCCCGCATCGCGTCCTTCATGGCATTGGCGATGGCGTCGCGCATGGCGGTTCTCCGGGGGCCGGCCTGGTGTCGACGCCGGTTTAGTCCTTCCCTGGCAAGGGGGCAAGGCCGCGGGGTGGACGGGCACGGCCGCTTGCTCTAAGGGAGCCGCCTTAGCCGACACCACGCATCCGATTCCCCGGCCGGCGCCGGGACGAGGACCTTGCCATGACCGAAACCGCCTGGACCCGGGAAAAACCCACCGCCCTGCTCGTCCTTGCCGACGGCACCGTGATCGAGGGTCGCGGCCTGGGGGCCGCCGGCGCCGCGGTCGGCGAGGTGTGCTTCAACACGGCGTTGACCGGCTACCAGGAGATCCTCACCGATCCGTCCTATCTCGGCCAGATCGTCACCTTCACCTTCCCGCACATCGGCAATGTCGGCGCCAATGACGAGGACATGGAGGACCTGACGCCCGCCCGCCGCATCGGCGCGGTCGGCGCGGTGCTGCGGGCCGACATCACCAATCCGTCGAACTGGCGCGCCGCCGAGCATCTGGACCGCTGGCTCGGCCGGCGCGGCATCATCGCGCTCGCCGGCATCGACACGCGCGCCCTGACCGCGCTCATCCGCGAAAAGGGCATGCCGAATGCCGTCATCGCCCATGCGCCCGACGGCGTGTTCGATCTAGCCGCGCTGAAGGCGCGGGCCGCGGCCTGGCCCGGCCTCATCGACATGGATCTCGCCAAGGACGCCACCATCGGCCAGTCGATGATCTGGGACGAGACGCCCTGGACGATCGAGGGCGGACACGGGCATTCGGACGGCGAGGCCTTCCACGTCGTCGCCATGGATTTCGGCGTCAAGCGCAACATCCTGCGGCTGCTTGCCGGCCTCGGCGCCCGCGTCACCGTCGTTCCGGCCTCGACCGGCGCCGACGACATCCTGGCATTGAAGCCCGACGGCATCTTCCTGTCGAACGGACCGGGCGATCCGGCCGCCACCGGCGACTATGCCGTGCCGGCGATCCGCGCTCTGGTCGATTCCGGCATTCCGGTGTTCGGCATCTGCCTTGGCCACCAGATGCTGGCGCTGGCGCTCGGCGGCCGTACCGCCAAGATGCACCAGGGCCATCACGGCGCCAACCACCCGGTCAAGGACCACACCACCGGCAAGGTCGAGATCGTGTCGATGAACCATGGCTTCGCCGTCGACGGCGCCTCGCTGCCGGACGGCGTGGAGGAGACCCACGTGTCGCTGTTCGACGGATCGAATTGCGGCATCAGGCTGGCCGGCCGGCCGGTGTTTTCCGTCCAGCATCATCCCGAGGCCTCGCCCGGTCCGCAGGACTCGCACTACCTGTTCCGCCGCTTCGCCAACCTGATCCGCGCGCGCCGCGGCGAGGACGCCTTGCCCGAGCGCTGAGGCTCAGCCGGACAGGCGCACCCTGCCGGCCTTCTTCACGATGCCCTGGAACACTTCCTTCAGCTTCGAACGGCTCTTCACGTTGAAGAAGTGCTCCGGATCGCTGGCGCATTGCTCCAGCATGCTCGACGTCGCCTCGTCATTGACCTCGAGCAGCACGGTGAAGATCTCGATGCCGTCCTTTTTGGCGTTGGTGCATGTGGAGAGCGTCTTGTCGTCCATGGCGCTGGTCGTGCCGCTGGCATTGAGCGTGTCGGGCCCGATGCGTTCGTCGGCGAGATAGCCATAGGCCGTGTATTGCGAGCCGAGCGGGTTGGGCCTGGTGCCGAAGAAATTGGTGCCGTCGGTCAGCACCACCATGATCTTTTCGGTATTGGCCTTGTCTTCCTTGGCGCCTTCGGTGAATGGTTCGCGCGACGACAGCACGCGCCAGCCCCAGGCCACGCCCTCGGCGGTGTTGGTGGAGCCCCTGGCCGACAGCGCCGCGATGTTCTTCTTGACCAGCGCGGTGTCGGTGGTGAGCGGCGTCAGCGCCTGCGAATCGCACTGGAACCCAGGCCCCTTGGGCTGGTTATAGTCGGAATAATAGGTGGACGGAGTCGTGTCCGGCGTCACCTTCTTCCAGCTGAGGATGTAGATGATCCAGCCGATCAGCGTCGTCGGTCGTTCGGCGATCGCCGGCGCGCCATAGCGCTGCATGCGTTGCTCGAACGTGCCCTGGCCCAGGCCGGCCACGCCATCGGCGAGGTAGGAGTTGGGGAACAGACCCGGATCGTCGGGCTCGTCGGGATTGAAGGCCGGAACGAACAGGGTTTCCGGCTGCTTCGCATCCGGCTCGACATCCTCCACCGCGTAGTCGCCATGGGCATGGGTGCCGCGGGCCTCCACGCAGCCCGACCAGGTCTGGCCGAGCTTCTGGTAGAGCGCGAACCGGCTGACATTCTTGTCCAGATCGCCCTGCGGAATCGGGTTCTGCCCATAGGCATCGAGCCACTTCGCCGCCGCCTTCGTCTGCATCCCCAGGCTGTTGAACGCGGGGCCGAACTGCGGGCCGACATTGACGAACCCGGAGAAGGGAACCAGCGCGAACTTGAGCTTGCCGCCGCCCTTGTAATCGTTGGTCATGTCGGTGACGAGCGTTGTCGCGGCGTCCTTCAGCGCATCGAGCTTGCCGCCGGCCATCGACCCGGTCGTGTCGAGCACAAGCCCGACCTCGTAGTCGAGCGCCGCGGTGCTGGCGCTGGATTTCACCGAAACCGGCTTCGATCCCGAACCGAACAGGCCGAAGAAGGCAAGCTTCGACTGCGCGCGAACCTTGAGCGTGACCTCGCCGCCGTCCTGGTCGAGATCGACCGACAGGATCTTGCCGCCGAAGTTCGACACCAGATAGCGCTCGGCCAGGGCCTTGCCATTGGCGTCGCCCGCGGCCGCCACCGCCAGCACGGCCGAATCGGCGGCGTTCTGCAGCACCTTCTGGTCCTGCGTCAGCGTGTAATAATCGACCGAAAGCCCGGCCGCTGCCAGAAGTGGCAGCACCAGGACAGACGTCATCATGGCGTAATTGCCGGAACGGTCGGAAAGGAATGCGCGCATCGATGTTGCCCCGTATCAGCAACACCTTTAGCAATGCCGGCTTATCAACCTGCTAAGGCGAAGCGGCGAAACCGCCGCCGCGCCTTGGCAATGCCTTAACCCTTCCTACAAATCTCCCGACAGCGTGTCGCACTCGGCGAGCTTGCCGCTCTTGAAGCCGCGATAGAACCACTCCTGGCGCTGCTGCGACGTGCCGTGGTTGAAGGCGTCCGGCACCACATAGCCCTGGGTGCGCTTCTGCAGCGTGTCGTCGCCGATCTGGTTGGCCGCGTTCAGCGCCTCCTCGATGTCGCCTTCCTCCACGATGCCGCCCTTGTTGGTGTAATGGGCCCAGACCCCGGCAAAGCAGTCGGCCTGCAGCTCCACGCGCACCGACAGCTTGTTGGCCTCCACTTCGCTCAGGCCCTGGCGGATGCGGTTGAACTCCGGCAGCACGCCGATGAGGTTCTGCACGTGATGCCCGACCTCGTGCGCGATCACGTAGGCCTGCGCGAAATCGCCCTTGGCGCCGAACTGGCGGGCAAGCTGGGTGAAGAACGACGTGTCGAGATAGACCTTGCGGTCGCCGGGGCAATAGAACGGCCCGGACGCCGACGAAGCGAAGCCGCAGGCCGAGCCGACCTGGCCGTCGAACAGCACCAGGACCGGCTCCTCGTACTGGCGTCCCATCGACTGGAAGACGCCGTTCCACACGTCCTCGGTGGTGGCAAGCACGGCGGAAACGAACGCCTTGGCCTGATCGACCGTGCCCGGCGCCTGCGGCTGCGACGGCAGCTCGGCGCGCGGCTGGCCCGGCTCGGTCGGATCGGCCCCGGTCAGCACCTGGATCGGATCGATGCCGCAGGCCCTCAGCGCGAAGAACAGCACGACCAGGATGATGATGCCCGACAGGCCGCCGCCGCCGCGCCCGACGCGCATGCCGGACCCGGACGGGATGCGGAATCCGCCGCCGCGGCCGATGCCGCCCGGCATGCCGCCGGATGAGCCGTCGCGCACATCCTCGATATTGTCTGACTTACGGCGGTCTTGCCAGCGCATCCTTGCTCTCCGGTCGCGGTCGTTCCTGAACCCGACTCATGGCCGAAAACGCCCGGCGGTTCAATGGCCGCACCGGCGTTGGCCCGATTCCCCATCCTTGATCGAGGTCAGGGCGGAAACGCGGCGGCCTGCGATCATGCGGCCATGACC
>JBATNB010000454.1:0-1569 GCA_049290135.1 Rhizobiaceae bacterium | reverse complement strand
AAGCCGCAGCGCGTGGCGGGCGCGCCGGAGCGCTTGGCCGGAAAGGCGCGGCGCGGCGCCGGCCACCGCTGCCATCTCGTCCATCACGCCGTTGCAATGAAGAACGATGTCGCAACCGGCCGCCAGGATCGTTTCCGTGCGCGCCTCGAAGGGCCCCGACAGCGCCTTCATCGACAGGTCATCGCTCATCAGCAGGCCGTCGAAGCCGATTTCGCCGCGAATGATGTCGCCGATGACCCGTCGCGACGCGGTGCCCGGCCGGTCCGGATCGATGGCGGAGTAGACGACGTGCGCGGTCATCGCCATGCCGAGGTCGTTCATCGCCCGGAACGGCACGAAATCCCTTGCCCGCAATTCCTCGATCGAGGCATCGACGACCGGCAGTTCGAGATGCGAGTCCGCCGTCGCCCGGCCGTGTCCGGGAATGTGCTTCATCACCGGCGCAATGCCGCCGGCGACCAGCCCCTCGGCCGCGGCGCGTCCAAGCTCGGTCACCATGAGCGGATCGCGGCCATAGGCGCGGTTGCCGATCACGTCGCTCGTCCCCTCGCCCGGAATATCGAGAACCGGCAGGCAATCGGCGGAAATCCCGAGCCGCCCGAGATCGAATGCGTGCAGCCGCGACATCAGGTAGGCGGCGCGCAGGCCGGCTTCGCGGTCGCGCAGATAGATTGCCCCGAGTTCGGCGGCCGGCGGATAGGCCGGCGCGATCGGTGCGCGGATGCGCTGAACGCGACCGCCTTCCTGGTCGATGAAGATCGGCGCGTCGTCCCGGCCGACGCACGAGCGCAGGTCGGCGCAAAGGGCGCGGATTTCGCCGGCGTCGCCGATATTGCGGCCGAACAGGATGAAGCCCCACGGGTCCGCCTCGGCGAAGAACGCGCGTTCCTCCGCCGAAAGCGCCTTGCCGGCGCAACCCAAGATGATGGCCCTTGATTCGCTCATGGCCCGCACATTAGCCCGGTTCCCCCGCAACTGCACGAATCACGGCGCGGTCGCCCGGATCGTCCACAGTTGGATCGGGGCCGGAAACGAAAACGGCCGCCCGAAGGCGGCCGTCGAATTCTTGCGGAAACCGGGTTCAGCGCGAGATGAAGCAGGAGCCGCCGGCTGCCTGGTAACGCGCGCACAGCGCATTGGCATCCGACTTCGATCCGGCGGGGATGCGCACGCGATAGAACGTCCCCTTGCCGGCGATCTCGGCCTGGACGATCGACACGCCACGCCCGCCGATGATCGAGCCATACTTCGACGCCAGCGCCTTGTAGGTGGTCTGGGCGGCTTCGCTGCTCGGCTGCGAGGCGATCTGGATGGTCCACTCGCCCGACGCCGCCGCCGGCTGCGGCGCAACGGCGGCAACCTTCTCGACTGAAGGTTCCTTGGCCGGCTTGGCCTTCGCCACCTTCGGCTTCTCAGCCGCCTTCACGACCGGTTCGGCCGGCGCTGCCTCCTCGGCGGCGAGCGAGGCGACGGTCGGCTCGTTCGCGGCGGCGGGCGGGGCATAAACCACGCCTTCGGCGGCGACCGGCTTCGCTTCCGGCACGGCCGGCTTGACCGGTTCGGCCACCG
>JBATNB010000453.1:0-7849 GCA_049290135.1 Rhizobiaceae bacterium | reverse complement strand
GGCGCGGCACGTCGAATGCCGGACCGACCGGGACGCCGAGCACGACCAGCTGGTCGCGCCGGCCGAAATTGGCCTGCACGAACACGCCGACGGTGAAGCGGCTGCCGGCCGCCTCGACAATGCGGGAGGACGTGCCGCTGCCGCCCTTGAAATCGTAGCAGATCATGCCGGCGCCGCCGCCGACGCTGCCAAGTTCGAGCGGACCGCCGCTCGCCGCGTCGAGGGCGGCAAGCACATGGTCGACGGTCACGTGGAAACCGTTGATGTCGTTGAGCTCGCCATCATAGGTTTCGGCCGCGACCGGCAGGCCCCAGTCCTGATCGTGTCCGATGCGGTTCTTCACCATCCAGCGCAGCGTCGCATCGCGGGCCACGCCGGCCGAATGGGTGTTGGTGATGGTCACCGGGGTCTGCAACTGGCCGATTTCCTCGATCCAGGCGAGGCCGGTCATCTCGCCATTGCCGTTGAGCACGCTCGATCCGGCAAAGCAGGGTATGGCGGCGTCGAAGCGGCCGCGCGGCAGGATCGCGGTGACGCCGGTGCGCACCGGGCCGGCGCCGACGACGAGCGGCCCGTCGCCCTCCAGCAGCGTGGCATAGCCGACCTCGACGCCGGCGACATCGGTAATGGCGTTGAACAGGCCCGGATTGCCCGGGAAGGGCAGGCCAAGGCCGCGGGCGCGCGTCTTGCCCTCCGGGGTTTCCCGCCATGCAGGGGTCATGATCGACTGCTCCTTCCTGTTGACGACCGGCGCGACCCGGCTGGAATCGCCCCGGCGGGCTCTTTAAGGTGCCGTCGCGGGTGATCGATGGCCAAGCTCTATTTCCATTATTCGGCGATGAACGCCGGCAAGTCGACGCTGCTTCTGCAGGCGTCCTACAATTACCGTGAGCGCGGCATGAACACGATGTTGTTCACCGCGGCGCTCGACGATCGCGCCGGCGCGGGGCGGATCGCGTCGCGCATCGGGCTGGACGCCGACGCCGAGACGTTCGACACCGAAACCGACTTCCTGGCCCGCGTCGGGCAGCACCGGGACGCCTCCGGTCCGGTGCACTGCGTCTTCCTCGACGAGGCGCAGTTCCTCACCGAGACGCAGGTCTGGCAACTGGCGCGCATCGCCGACCGGCTCGGTGTCCCGGTGATGGCCTACGGCCTGCGGACCGACTTCCAGGGCAAGCTGTTCCCCGGCTCCAAGGCGCTCCTGGCCATCGCCGACGACCTGCGCGAGGTGCGCACCATCTGCAAGTGCGGGCGCAAGGCCTCCATGGTGGTGCGCCTCGACGGCGAGGGCCGGGTGGTGCGCGAAGGCGCCCAGGTCGAGATCGGCGGCAATGACCGCTATGTGTCGCTGTGCCGGCGCCACTGGGAGGAAGAAACCGGGCGCTACCGGGCCGAGGACATGGTGGGTTACACCTGACGCCGGCCGCAACGCCAAATCAACCATGGTCATGCGTGGCCAAATTGTCGCTTTGTGTCGGCGGGCGGTTTTGACTATATGCCTGCGCCGAAGGGATCATCCGGATCTGCCAAGGAGTTGCCGCACATGTCCATCCGCATCGCACTCGTCGCCGCGCTTGTCGCGGTTTCCGCTCCCGCCTTCGCCGACGGCGACGCAGCCGAAGGCAAGATCGTGTTCAAGAAGTGCGTGGCCTGCCACGCCGCCGACAAGGAACAGAACAAGGTCGGACCGCATCTCGTCGGCATCGCCGGGCGCGTTCTCGGTTCGCTGCCGGACTATCAGGCCAAATATTCCAACGGCCTGAAGGAGAAGGGCGCGGCCGGCATGGTCTGGGACGACGCCAACCTGACCGCCTACCTGACCAAGCCGAAGGACTTCAACGCCGATTCCAAGATGGCGTTCGCCGGCCTGCCGAAGGCGGAAGACATCGAGAATGTGATCGCCTATCTCAAGGCCGATCCGAAGCCCTGATCCGCGCCTCGCGGCCGGAAATGCGAAGCGCGCCCCCGTGGCGCGCTTTTTGTTTGTGTTTCGCGCCGCCGCTTCCCATGTGATCGGCGCGACAATATAGTCCCGCCGACCCTTTCCCGGAGAACATGCCCATGGCCACGCTGCAGAACTTCGACGCCGAGATCGCCAAGACCAAGCAGGCCGTGGACGAGATGCGCAGCAAGATCGAGCAGTCGGGCTCGATCCTGGAACAGCTGGCGCAGGCCGACAAGAAGATCGGCGACGTGAACTTCGACATCGAGAACGCCCGCATCGAGGACGTGCTGAAGCAGCAGAAGACGATGGAGGGCAACATCGCCGATCTCATCATCGGGCTGGAGGACGCCACCAACGTGTTCGGCTCCGAGTTCGAATCGATGAAGAACTACACGGGCTGGGAAAATTTCATCGGCATCTTCTCCAAGCAGCGGGCGCAGCGCATGCGCACCGACCGCGTGCGCAACATGTCGCTTGCGGGCAACCTGCAGGAGTTGCTGGCGAAGTCCGACACGATCGTCGGCATCCTCAAGGGCCAGAAGGGCGTGCTCGACCAGCGCTACAAGACCTCGGAGACGAGCCTCGTTCAGGTGATCGAACGGCGCAAGACGGCAATGACAAGCCTGGAGACGACGCAGAAGCGGATTGAGGAACTGAACCCGCTGCTTCTGGACATCGAGAACCAGATCGCCGCGTCGACCAACCAGAAGGATCGCACCCGGCTTGAGGGCGAACGCTCCAAGCTTGCCACCGAATACAATGAAAAGCAGGCCAAGGAGCAGGAATTGCTGGCCGAGAGCCAGACGCTGGAGCGCTACACCTCGATGTTCCAGACCTTCGTGGATTCGCTCAACAACCAGATCGCGGCGCAGAACACGCTGATCAACAAGCTGACGATCGATACCGAGCAGCGCATCGTGCTCTACAAGGCGCTGGAGGATTCGCTGAAGACGGCGGCGCAGCAGGACGTGGCGCACAAGATCAACACGCTCGGCTCCAAGGTCGACAACACGGCGGAGGAGACGATGGCCGGCATCGGCGCGGCGGCGCAAAAGCACATCGGCGACCTTCTGGAACTGCACGAGAAGAACATGGTGGCGACCGCGGACATCCAGCGGCGCAAGAAGCTCGCCGACGAGGCGTTCGCACGCCGCTTCGACGATGTGATGCGCAAGCACAATTCCGCCGATTACGTCAGCGCATCCTGACCCAGCGGCCATGCCGTCACAGAAATCCAGGACCGAGGGCAAGGCGGCCGGCGACGCCGTCGGCCGCTATTTCGATTCCATCGAGGCGGCGATCGACGGTCTCGACGTGTTCCTGCGCGACGAGCGGTCGCCATTCTACAAGCACGGCATCGTGGCGCAGGTCGTCGTGGATTATCTGGCACGGCTGGAAAAGAGCTTCTCGTGCTGGCGCAACCGCGTGGCGTTCGCCGACACGTTCCGCATCCAGCGCGCCGAGAGCGGCTATCCGCTGTTCCAGAACGTGCTGGAGCTCGAGAACGACCGGTCGCGGGCCGACCAGCGGCTGACCGAAATTCCCTCGGCGGACGAACTTCGCGCCGAGATGGTGGATTTCATCCTCAGGCGGAAGGAGTTCCCGGCGGCGCTGCAGACATCCATGGCGGAGCGGCTCTACCTGGAGGACGTCAAGGCGGGCGAGGTGTTCTCGCCGTTCGTGATGCCGAAGACGGTGAAGGTGTCGTCCAATCCGAAGACCGGCCGGCCGTTCTACTTCGTGCACTGGGGCCTGTTCGACGGGTCGGCGAACCTGCCGCTGGTCTACATGGCGGCGCTGGAGGATTCCACCGAGCGCATGGTCGAGACGCTGATCCGTTCCGATGGCTCGCTCGATCCGCGCGTGTCGATCCCGCTGCCGGTCGACGGCCTGCTCAATCCGGAACTGGCGCGGCGTTTCGACGATTTCGCCGAGAAGAACTCGGCCTATTCGCTGTCGCCGGCGACGATCGCCACCAACATGGACAAGGACTTCGACACGCTGCACCCCAAGCAGTTGCGCCGCGTCGTGCTCGGCCCGTTCTATGCCTCCGGCATCACCGAGAACAATTCGACCGTCCAGGACGTGCTGTCGCGCATTTCCCGGGCGCAGAACGCCTGGCTGCTCACCTGGACGGTGCAGGAGGTGTTCTCCAAGGCGGAGAAGCCGGGCCGGCGCGGGCTGTGGTCGTCGGAGGCGCCGCGCGAGGAATTCCACATCGAGACCAACGATCTTGAAGCAGCGCGCCAGGGCGTCTCGGCCTACGAGAAGCACGCGCTGGTGCCGCACGAGGCCTACCAGGCGCTCTATGCCAATGGCGAGGCGAAGAAGGTGTTTGCCGGTTACCAGGTGCATATCCTGTCGAACGGCAAGGTGATCAGCGACGTGTGAGGGCCTGAATGGACGCCGGACTGACGACGATCCCCGAGAGCGATATCGAGAAGCACCTGCCGACGGCGCAGTCCATGGTGACGCGCGTGGTTGTGCTCGAGGACGCGGGCCGCGAATCGGGCACGGCGCTTGCCGGCACCAACCGGCGCTTCGTTTCCACCGTAGCGCCGGGAGCGGTGCGCAAGACACGCGAAGTGGAGTTTGCAAAGACCATCGCCGCGGTCCGGCCCGGTGACCAATTGCTGTCGATCGCGCAGCACACCCTGCTCTACCGGACGCGGCGCGGGCTCGCCGTGGCGCTTGCCATAGCCGACGCCTTCGCGCGGGCGACGGATCTGGAGAGCCTCACGGCGCGCAACGCCCGCGCGCCGCTGGAAGGCGAGGAGGCATCGGCGTTCCGCAAGCTGCTCAACGCGTCGGCCTATGTCGCCGCCTTCGCCTTCGCCTCGTTCATCCAGCAGACGATCGAGGCCGAAGGCGAGGCGGCGAACGACGTGGCGGAACCGGGCTACCTGTTCGACACGCCGATGGATGCGCTGAAGACGCTGCTGGCCGGGCTCGACACCGCGCTATCGGGTGCCAGCGACGACCAGACCCTTTTGTCGCGGGCGCGGGCGCTTTCGCGCGTGGCGCTCGAAGGGCTGCTGGCGCGCAAGGGCCGGTTCGACGGCATCGCCGCCTTCGAGGACAGCCATGTCCGCATCGAGAAGGACGATTTCACCCTCGACGGATTCGACGTGGCGCCCGGAGCCAAGCGCAAGCCGCTGGTGATGACCTTCAAGAAGCCGGAGGAGGTCGTCGGCAACCACATCGCCAAGTACCAGGCGATGAAGCTGGCCAAGATGATCATGGCCTATGATTTCGACCGGCAGTTGAACCCGTTCGTGGAACTCGGCGGCTTCCTCTTTACCTTCATCGGCGACGGGGCGCCCGGCACCGGCAAGACCACGCTCATCCAGATGATCGCCGGGCTCATCAGCGGCTATTGCGAAGTCGCCGGCTATCCCTTCGTCTACGAGAATTTCGGCGTCGACCAGATCTCGTCCTACCAGGGCAAGTCCGGGCAGAACTGCCGCGCCTTCATCGACAATGTGCTTTCGACGCGCGCCATCGGCTTCGGCACCATCGACGACATCGACCAGGTGGCGGCACGGCGCTCCGACGACCGGGCTTCCGCCGGCCAGCACGAGATCACCGGGGTGCTGATGGCGGCGTTCTCCGGCACCAACACGGTGGTGCGCGGCAACGCTACCTTCGGCATGTTCTCCAACTATCCCGAAAACGTCGACGACGCGCTGCGCCAGCGGGCCGGCGCGCGCTGGCTGGTCGACGGACCGCAGACGGAGGCCGACTACATCGACATCTTCGCGCTGCTGGCCGGCAGAAACCACAAGATCCCGCTCGGCGAGCACGCGCTCTACGCCGCGCAGGAGATCAAGCGCGCGGTGTCGACGGCCTATGAGGGGCACTCCAAGCCGCAGGAGGACGCGCTCGCCGCCGTCTGGGAGCGCTTCCTGAAGGACAATGGCCAGCCCGAGACAATCGCCGACATCGGCCGCTACCTGCACATGATCAAGGAACGCGAGCCGCGCTTCACCGGCCGCTCGATCAAGAACGTCACCGACGCGGTGAAGATGCGCGCCATGGACATCGAGCTTCCCGACGAGTGGTTCGAAAAGCCCGAGACGTTCATGCGCAAGTCCTATGACGACAAGACGGCGATGATTTCGCAACTGCGAAAGCCGTTCACGATGGACATGGTCATCCAGGAGGTGAACCGCTACGCTGACAGCGAGTTCCGCTACTCCGACCGGGCCGACGACGCGGCGGTCAACCGCCTGATCCGCGACGCGCGCGTGCGCGACCGGGCGATCGGGGAGATCGAGGCGCTGAAGGCGAAGGGGGCGTGGGGGTCGACATGAACCTCCTGCGCGACAACGACCTGATCTTCGGCCGGCTGCTCACCGTCGACCAGCCGCATCTCATTGCGCGCTACAACAAGGCGCTCAAGGCGTTCGGGCTTGCCGAGACCAAGCTGAAATCGTTCGAGATCGACCGCACCGGTTTTTCCCCGCAAGTGGCGGCGGAACTGAAGGACGACACCTATCTCGATCCCGGCGAGGTGAACCGCCGCTTCATCATCCTGTCGCCGGCGCAGATCGAGCTGCCGGTGGTGCACACGGCGTTTTCCAACACCTCGCAGCTGATGTTCGAGTTCATGAGCGCAAACCAGCGCGCCGTGGACGCGCTGACGATCAAGGATGTCATCTACGGCGAGATCGAGGATTCGGTGGATCGGGTCGACGATCTCGACGACCTGCTGTCGATCGCGCAGGTGGAGTTCCGCGTGCTGTCGGCCGAGGACGTGCTCGGCAAGGCCGCCGAGCTTGCCAAGCTGGCCGACCGGCTGCGGCTGGAGCCCGACGCCTGGCGCGATGACGCGATGCTCAAGCGCATGGTGGAACTGGCGAAGGTCGCCGGCGATATCCGCGAGAACCGGCTGGTGCCGGACCAGGTGATCTTCCGCCACAATGCGTTCTGGACCAGCCATTTCGGCGGGGTCTACATCTTCATCGACGACAAGCAGACGACGGTGATCGGCGACGCGGCCACGCCCGGTTTCCGCAAGTCGCGGCCGTGGACGGTCAATTATTTCGACATCAACGACGCCGACCGCGTGTTCCGGTTTCTCGCCGCGACGGGCAGGATCGAGTTGCCGCGCGCCTCGTGGATCGAGGAATCGGGCTATCTGGAGCACCGGGCGGAGATGGCGCTGCGCCATCTGGTGCGGCAATTGGAGCCGGAACGCGACCTCAACGCCGCCGACAAGGTCTGGCTGCAGGCCTGGACGCACCGCTATGCCGATCTCATCACCTCCGATGGCACGCTGCCGTTCCTCAATGCGGCGCGGCGGGCGGTAATGCAGACCGGGCAGATCGCGCTTGACGAGGTGACGCCGCAGCGCCGCTTCCTTCTGGTGCGGGCGCGCCCGACGCATCCCGACGCATGGCTCACCAACCGGTTGATCTCGGACTTCGTGCCGTCGGATTTCGTTTCGCGCTACGTGTTCAACAAGCAGGGTTTCTACAAGAACTACGAGTCCTTTACGCCGCAGTTCCGCGCCCATGTTGTGGAGGTGCTCAAGAGCACCTATCTGAGCGACAAGGCCGCCCTTCGCCAGCGCCTCTATGGCCTGGGCAACGACTAGGAGTTCGCCATGCTCGACCCGATCGTCCGCTTCTTTTCCGCCGTTTTCCAATGGTTTGGCCGGGGGATCGGCTGGTTTGTCGGCATCCTGTTGTGGCCGTTCCTGTGGCTCGGCTCGTGGTACACGCGGCGGGGCTGGATCCTGCGCGGCGTTGTCGGCGCGACCGTCCTGTCCCTCCTGGCGTTCTACGGCTACTTCATCTGGCAGACCCAGATATGGACCAATTTCGATCCGGACTACCCGGCGAAGCTGACCATGGCCAGCGGCCGGTCGCTCGCCGGCGACCCGCTCGCACCCGGCAC
>JBATNB010000452.1:0-2267 GCA_049290135.1 Rhizobiaceae bacterium | reverse complement strand
CTCGTCAACGCCGTGGGCGGAGGCGGCCGCGGCGGCGACGCCGGCGGCTCCAAGGACGCCGGCCATCACCATTTCGGCGCGCATGGGTCGTTGATACGGCATGATGCTTCGTTCCGTTCGAAGACAGCTGTGCAACCGCGGGCGCGGCGGTTCAAGCGGCGTTATTGCCGCGCCCGGCGGTTTTCAGACTATTCCCGCCTCGAATTTCTCCCCGATACCCTGGCTTCACGCCGCGTTGTCCTGCTTGCCAGACCGTGAAATCCATCCCATCAGACAATTCCGCTTTTTCACCGGAAACGCCAGGTTCGCGCCATGACCCCTTCCCGCGACATTTCCCGCCTGATCGAAATCATGTCGGCGTTGCGCACGCCGGCGACCGGCTGCCCCTGGGACCTGGAGCAGGATTTTGCCAGCATCGCGCCATACACGATCGAGGAGGCCTATGAGGTCGCCGACGCCATCGCCAATGGCACAAGGCGCGAGTTGTGCGACGAGCTTGGCGACCTCCTGCTGCAGGTCGTCTATCACGCGCGAATGGCCGAGGAGGAAGGCAGCTTCGCCTTCGGCGACGTGGTCGAGGCGATCACGACGAAGATGATCCGTCGCCACCCGCATGTGTTCGGCGACGCGGATGCGCGGGCGGCGGGCGCGGCGAAGGGGTTCTGGGAACGCGCCAAGGCCGCCGAACGCGCCGGCGATGAACACCCGGCGCACCTGCTCGATGCGGTTCCGCCGGCCCTGCCCGCGCTGACGCGCGCGCGCAAGCTGCAGGAAAAGGCGGCGACCGTCGGCTTCGACTGGAAGGATGCCGCGCCGGTGCTCGACAAGATCGTCGAGGAAATCGGCGAGTTGCGCGAGGCCATGGCGCACGGCGATCGCGCCCACACGCGCGAGGAATTCGGCGATACGCTGTTCGCGCTGGTCAATCTCGGCCGCCACCTCGATATCGACGCCGAAACGGCGTTGCGCGAGACCAACGACAAGTTCCGCTTCCGTTTCGGGGCGGTCGAGGACGGGCTGGCAGCCACGGGCCGCACGGCAGCGGACGCCTCGCTCGACGAGATGGAAGCGCTGTGGCAGGCCGCCAAGGCGCTCAGGCGCCCGGACCGGACTTCCTCCTGATCTCGTCGACGATCTGCACGGGCGCGCGCACGACGAGGTCCACCCCGCCATCATCGCGGTCGACGCGTTCGACCACCGAGGCATGGCGGTAAATCCAGTCCAGACGGGACATGTCCGCCGGTCCGACGGCGACGGCAAACTCCACGACGCGACCCGACAGGCGCTCCTCGATCGCCGACAGGGCGGCGTCGATCCCCTCGCCTGTCGCCGCCGAAATCGCCACCGCCGGGCGCCGGTGATCGGTGACGAGGCGCTCGCGGTCATCGGCGGACAACAGGTCGATCTTGTTCCAGATCTCGAGCACGCGCGCCTCGTCGGCGGCGTTGACGCCGAGATCGGCCAGGATGGCTTCGACATCCTCGGCCTGCGCGGCCGTATCGGGATCGGCGATGTCACGCAGGTGCACGATGAGGTCAGCTTCCACCACCTCCTCCAGCGTCGCGCGGAACGCGGCGACCAGATGGGTCGGCAGGTCCGAGATGAAACCGACCGTATCGGACAGGATCACCGAGGTTCCGTGCGGCAGC
This sequence comes from Rhizobiaceae bacterium, assembly GCA_049290135.1. Lineage (GTDB taxonomy): Bacteria > Pseudomonadota > Alphaproteobacteria > Rhizobiales > Rhizobiaceae > JADJTR01. The sequence goes on along the minus strand of JBATNB010000452.1, from coordinate 618 downwards.
CGCAGACGACGCAACGTCGGATCAAGCGTGGCGAACAGCATGTCCTCGGCCAGCACGCCGGCACCGGTCAACCTGTTGAAAAGAGTTGATTTTCCGGCGTTGGTATAGCCGACGATCGCGACGATCGGATAAGGCACCTTGCGGCGCTTGGCCCGGTGCAGTTCGCGCGTCCGCTTCACCGTCTCCAGTTCGCGCCTCAGGCGGACGATCTTGTCCTGGAGCAGGCGGCGGTCCGCCTCGATCTGGGTTTCGCCGGGGCCGCCCATGAAGCCGCCGCCGCCACGCTGGCGTTCCAGATGTGTCCAGGACCGCACCAGCCGACCGCGCTGGTATTCCAGATGCGCCAGGTCGACCTGCAACACGCCTTCGCGGGTCCGGGCACGCTCACCGAAGATCTCGAGGATCACGCCGGTCCGGTCAAGCACCTTGGCCAACAGTTCCTTTTCCAGATTGCGCTGCTGCACCGGGGTCAGCGCATGGTCGACGAACACGACCTCGATCCCCTCCTCGCGGACGGTTTCAGCCAGTTCCGCGACCTTGCCGGTGCCCATGAGGGTTGCCGGGCGGGGCGTCGTCACGTTGACGATGCGCGAACCGACGGGCTCCACGCCGATGGCG
>JBATNB010000451.1:0-1727 GCA_049290135.1 Rhizobiaceae bacterium | reverse complement strand
GCCCTCGACAGCCTCGCCGCCGCGCTGCAGGATGGACGCGCGCCCGCCGCGCTCGAGCCGGTCGGGGCGGCGTCCGGGCCGGTTGTCCTTTATCGCCTCGCGCCACCTTGAGTGCCTCCACTCTTCCTCAATCTTTTTCGCGGATGTTCAAGGATGGGACAGTGTTCGGAGGGTGACTTGGAAAGTGCGATGGATACGCAGGGACAGCTCGACGCGGCTGTCGAGGCATCCTTTACCGATCCGCTGACCGGGCTTGGCAATAGCAGGCGGCTGCGCAGCAAGATCGAGCGCCTGCTCGGCGAGCGCGCCGACGATCCGGCGCCGTTTGCCGTGGCCATCCTCGATCTCGACGGCTTCAAGCCGGTCAACGACCTGTTCGGGCGCGCCGCCGGCGATGAGATCCTGCGCCAGGCAGCCTTGCGCATTCATGCCGCGTCCGATCATTCCGCGACGGTGACCCGGCTCGGCAGCGACGAGTTCGCGCTGTTGTGGCCGATGGTGTTTTCCGAAGCCGCGGCCCGCGACCAGGCCGAGATGCTGATCGAGGTGATCTCCGCGCCCTACGATGTCGGCGACCGCACCGCGCGCCTGTCGGCCTCCATCGGCGTCTCGCTGTTCCAGACCGGGGAGGAGACCACGGCCGTCCTCATGCAGAAGGCCGAGACCGCGCTCTATCACGCCAAGCGCTCGGGCCGCGGCCGCACCGTGGTCTATACCCACGAGATGGAAGAGGCCGCCCGCAAGACCGCGCGCATCGAGCAGGCGTTGCGCCGCGCCGTGTCGGCCGGCGAGGTCGAACCCTATTTTCAGCCCATCGTCGATCTGGCGTCCCGCCAGGTGGTCGGCTTCGAATGTCTGGCACGCTGGACCGACCGCGATCTCGGCTTCGTTCCGCCATCCGTGTTCATCCCGATCGCCGAGGAGCGCGGCATTGTCGGTCCGATGTCGCAGCTGCTGTTGCGCCGGGCGCTGGAATCGGCGCGCGGCTGGCCCGAGCCGCTGTTCCTGTCGTTCAACCTGTCGCCCTCGCAGCTTGTAGACCAGAACACCGGCCTGCACATCCTGCGCCTTCTCGACAAGACCGGCTTCGATCCCAGGCGCCTGGAGATCGAGATCACCGAGACCGGCGTGATGACCGATCCGGCCAACGCGGAAAAGATCGTGGAGGATCTGCGGCGCGTCGGCATCCGCGTGTCGCTCGACGATTTCGGTACCGGCCAGTCCTCGCTCGGGCGCCTGCGCGAGTTCCATTTCGACAAGCTCAAGATCGACCGCGCCTTCGTGTCGTCGATCCTGGAGGACCGCCCCTCCGAGCATATCGTCAAGGCGATCCTGGCCATGTGCGACGGCCTCGGCCTCGATGTCGTCGCCGAGGGCATCGAGGAAGAGGCGCAGGCCGACATGCTGGTGCAGATCGGCTGCCAGCGCGGCCAGGGCTACTTCTTCGGCAAGCCGGCCGATGCCGATTCCACCCTTGGCTATCTGCGCGATTCCTTCCGCGGCGCGGCGCGCGCCAAGGCGATCTGACGCCCTGCCGGTCAAGGCGAGGAGCCTCGCGATGGACGATCCCCAGCCGCGCTTTCCCGACCTCGAGAATGCCTCCGTGCTGATTACCGGCGGCGCCACCGGCATCGGCGCGGCGCTGACTTCGGCATTCGCCGCCCAGGGCGCCCGCGTCGCCTTCATCGACATCGCCGCCGAGGCCGGCTTGGCTCTCGCCCGCGACC
>JBATNB010000450.1:0-1806 GCA_049290135.1 Rhizobiaceae bacterium | reverse complement strand
GATCCGACCTGCGCCCGGACCGGCGCGGCAAGCAGCACGCCGGGCAGCGCCGCCATCGCCGGCGCCGACGCCATGGCGATCAGCCCTTTGCCGAAATGCCGGCGACAGGCGTTGAACGGACGGGCGTTTGACATGATCCGGCAACCTCGCGGCGAAGACGCTGGGCGCCGGTTTATACGCCGCGAGACCGATTGTGAACCGGGGGAAGGAACCGTGCGTGCCACGACAGACAACGGGCCTGCGCGCATTGCCGTGTCAGGCGGTCGCCAGCGGGACGAATGGCGGAGAGGGGGGGATTCGAACCCCCGATACCCTTGCGAGTATGCCGCATTTCGAGTGCGGTGCATTCAACCACTCTGCCACCTCTCCGCATGTGGTCGGCGCGTGACGCGCGGGCGCTTCGATAAAGCCATTGCCGGACCAAGACAAGGGCCTTGCGGGCGTCCCGCGCCGCTTTCCGGTTGACTCCGCAACGCCCCTTCGGTAGGGGACGGCGGCTTTCGCGGCGTGGGGACCTCCCTGCGCGGCTTGGCTTTGTGCTCAAGAAACGAAAAAGAAGTCGGTTCGCCGCGTTCGCGCGGCAGGCCGGACAGGAAAGACGAGACCCATGTTTGCAGTCATCAAGACAGGCGGGAAGCAGTATCGCGTCGCCGCCGACGACCGCCTGACGGTCGAGAAGCTGGCCGGCAGCGCCGGCGAAATCATCGAATTGGACAGCGTGCTGATGGTCGGCTCCGACGCCGGCGTCACCGTGGGCGCCCCGCTGGTCGCGGGCGCGCTGGTGACGGCGGAGATCGTGGCGCAGGTGCGCGGCCCGAAGGTCATCTCCTTCAAGAAGCGCCGCCGGCAGAATTCGCGCCGCAAGAAGGGCCATCGCCAGGACCTGACCGAGATCCGCATCGCCGAGATCCTGACGGGCGGTGCCAAGGCCTCGAAGAAGGCCGCCGCCAGGGCCGAGGCGGCCCCGGCCGCGCTGATGGCCGCGCCCGCCGGCATCGTCGACGACATCACGCTGATCGGCGGCGTCGGCCCGGCACTGAAGAAGAAGCTCGAGGCGGCCGGCGTCACCACGCTTGCCCAGATCGCCGCGTTCGACGAAGCCGCCATGGCCAGGCTGGACGACGAGCTGAAGCTCGGCGGACGCACCGCCCGCGAGGAATGGGTCGAGCAGGCGAAGGAACTCCTCGCCGGCAAGCCGCCCCGCGCCAAGGTTGACCGTGACGCCGCGAAGGGCGAATAAGGAACAAGAAGGAGAACGTCCATGGCACACAAGAAAGCCGGCGGTTCGTCGCGCAACGGACGCGATTCGGAATCCAAGCGCCTCGGCGTGAAGAAGTTCGGTGGCGAGTTGGTCGTCGCCGGCAACATCATCGTGCGTCAGCGCGGCACCAAGTGGCATCCCGGCGCCAATGTCGGCATCGGCAAGGATCACACGCTGTTCGCGCTGTGCGACGGCACTGTGGCGTTCCAGTCGAAAGCCAACGGCCGAGCCTTCGTCGCCATCAACCCGATGGCCAAGGCAGCGGAGTAGCCGGTTCCGCACTTCAAAACCGGCGCCCGTCTCGGGAGCCGGTTTCTGGAAAAGTCCAGCAAAGGATCGGGGGAGACGGGTTCCGTCTCCCCTTTTTCTTTGCCTGGAGGACTTCCCATGCGGATTCTGGTGACGAGCAGACTGACGCTCCGGCCGCCGCTCGACGTCGACGCTGACATGCTCGGCCAGCTGTTCGGCGAGGCCGACATCGCCGAGGCGTTCGCCGCCACGCCCGCGGCACCGGACGCCGCCCGCTTTGTCGCCGAGGCCATGGC
>JBATNB010000449.1:0-2585 GCA_049290135.1 Rhizobiaceae bacterium | reverse complement strand
GCCCTGCCCTTTGCGCTCACCGGCGCGCAGGAACGCGCCATAGCCGAGATCTCGGCCGATCTGGAACGGCCGGAACGGATGCTGCGGCTGCTGCAGGGCGATGTCGGCTCGGGCAAGACCGTCGTCGCGCTCCTCGCCGCCGCGCAGGCCGCCGAGACCGGCGCGCAGACCGCCTTCCTCGCTCCGACCGAGATCCTCGCGCGCCAGCATCACGCCACCATCGAGCCGGTCGCGCGCGCCGCCGGGTTCGCCGTCGCCCTTTTGACCGGGCGCGAGAAGGGCCGCGAACGCGCCCGCATCGTCGACGGGATGGCCGACGGGTCGATCCGGCTGGTGGTCGGCACCCACGCATTGTTCCAGGAGGGCGTGGCGTTCGCGGACCTCGGTCTGGCCGTCATCGACGAACAGCACCGTTTCGGCGTGCATCAACGCCTGGCGATGACGGCGAAGGGCGAAGCCACCGACCTTTTGGTGATGACCGCGACGCCGATTCCGCGCACGCTGGTGCTGACCGCGTTCGGCGACATGGACGTGTCGCGGCTCGACGAGAAGCCGCCCGGCCGGGCGCCGGTCCGCACCGTCACGCTTCCCGCCGAGCGCTTGGGCGAACTCGTCTCCCGCATCCGCTCAGCCGTCGAGCGCGCCGAAAAGGCATTCTGGATATGCCCGCTGGTGGAGGACAGCACCAGCCTCGACCCCGGCGTGGTCTCGGCCGAATCCCGCAGCGAGACGCTGGGCCGGGAGCTTCCCGGCAGGGTCTGGCTCGTGCACGGCCGCATGAGCGGGGCGGAAAAGGACCGGGCGATGGAGGAATTCCGCCACGCCGCCGCCGGCGTGCTGGTTGCCACCACGGTCGTCGAAGTCGGCGTCGACGTGCCGGACGCCGCCATCATGGTGATCGAGAATGCCGAGCGCTTCGGCCTGGCGCAATTGCACCAGCTGCGCGGGCGGGTCGGGCGCGGTGACCGGCCGGGCACCTGCGTGCTTCTCTACCACGGGGAGCTCGGCGAGACCGCGCACCGGCGGCTGGAAACGCTGCGCGAGACCAATGACGGCTTCGTCATCGCCGAGGAGGATCTGAAGCTGCGCGGCGAAGGCGAGCTTCTCGGTGTGCGCCAGAGCGGCGTGCCGGGGTTCTCGATTGCCCGTGTCGAGCACCATGGCGACCTCCTGGCCGCCTCGCGCGCCGATGCGCGCGCGCTGATGGACTCAGACCCGGTGCTGCAGGGTCCGCGCGGCCAGGCGGTGCGGCTGCTGCTCTACCTGTTCGGCCGCGACGACGCGATCAGGCTGCTGTCGGCCGGCTGATCGGCGGGTTTGACCGGCAGGTCTTCCGGCGTGACCAGCCCGGCCGAAACCACCAGCTTGGCGGCGTCCTCCACCGTCATGTCGAGGACGATGAGCTCCTTCTTCGGCACGTACATCAGGAAGCCGGTGGTCGGATTGGGCGTCGACGGCATGAACACGGCGATGAAATCGTCGTGATGGGCCTCGAGCTTGCGCGTCACGCCGCTTTCCTTGTCGCTGGCGATGAACACCACCGCCCAGACGCCGCGGCGCGGCCACTCGATCAGGCCCGCCGTGGTGAACATGTCGGCGCGGTTGGACAGCACCGTCTCGAAGATCTGCTTGAGCGCCTTGTAGATCGAGCGCACGAACGGCGTGCGATGCAACAGCCCCTCGCCCCATCGCACCACCGACCGGCCGACGATGTTGGCGGTGAGGAAGCCGATCAGCGTGATGAGCAGCAGCGCCACGACGAGGCCGAAGCCGGGAACCGGAAACCCGACATAGGTGTCGGGAATGTAGCGGGCCGGAATGTACGGCTTGACCCAGGAATCGACCCAGTTGATCAGCGTCCAGGCAATGTAGGCCGTGATCGCCACCGGGGCGGAGACGATGATTCCGGTCAGGAAATAGTTGCGCAAGCGGCCCATGGTCGATTCTCCAACGGGCGCGCCGGCGGCGCGTCGGGTCCCGGTGCCGTGCTCCTTACTCGACCGTGACCGACTTTGCCAGATTGCGCGGCTGGTCGACGTCCGTGCCCATGAGCACGGCCGTGTGATAGGCCAGCATCTGGATCGGCACCGCGTAGACAATGGGCGCGATGAACTCCGGCACATCCGGCATCACGATCGTGTCCATGGTCTTCACAGTGGCGTTTTCCGCGCCTTTGCGGTCGGTGATGAGGATGATGCGGCCGCCGCGCGCGGCGACCTCCTGCATGTTGGAGACGGTTTTCTCGAACACCCGGTCATGCGGCGCGATCACGATGACGGGGATCGTGTCGTCGATGAGCGCGATCGGCCCGTGCTTGAGTTCGCCGGCCGCGTAGCCCTCGGCATGGATGTAGGAGATTTCCTTCAGCTTCAGCGCGCCTTCGAGCGCCAGCGGGAACGAGGTGTCGCGCCCGAGATAGAGCACGTCCTTCACGGTCGACAGATCGCGCGCGACCTGCTGGATCTGGCGGTCGAGCTTCAGCGCCTCGTTGGCCAGCCGCGGCGCCTCCGACAATTGCCGCACCAGCGCCTTCTCCGCCGCTGCGTCGATCGCGCCGCGCTTGGCCGCGGCGCGCACCGTCAGCG
>JBATNB010000448.1:0-3560 GCA_049290135.1 Rhizobiaceae bacterium | reverse complement strand
CGTTGTTGTGGGTGCTGCATCTCGGCTTCCTGCTCTTGGTGCTTTCCTATCTCGCTCTCGCCCTGTCCGCGCTCTCCGGCCAACCCGACGAGATCGCCGCGCTGCATCTCGCCGGCGCCGGCGCGGTCGGCGTCATGACGATGGCGATGATGACGCGCGCCTCGCTCGGCCATACCGGACGTCCGCTTGTCGCGCCGCGCCCCGCGGTCGCCGCCTATGTCCTGGTCACCGCCGCCGCCCTCGTTCGGGTCGAGATGACGCATCTGCCCGGCGCGGCCTATTTTCCGGCGCTGTTCGTCGCAGGCGTTCTCTGGCTGGCGGCCTACGCGGCCTACCTCTTCGCCTACGCCCCGATCCTTGCCGGCCCAGACGCCCGCTCTTGACGATCGTCAAGACACGACGGACGCCCCGGCCCTAGCGTCCGCCGTGCACGAGAGAGGCGGGGAGGGACTCCAGCCATGAGTGAAGCATTCACGAAAGCGCAAGCGCGCAACATCTTCTTCGGGGGATCTCTGTTCTTCCTGGTTGTGTTTGTCGCGCTCACCGCGCAAAGCCATCTGTACGCAGTCGGCAAGTCTACCAACAACGACAAGCTTTCCGAAGCGGTCGTCCGCGGCAAGCGGCTTTGGGAAAAGCACGCCTGCATCAATTGCCACACCATCCTCGGCGAAGGCGCCTATTTCGCACCGGAGCTCGGCAACGTGTTCCACCGCTTCGGCGGTCGCGACGATGCCGCCGGCGCCAAGGAAGCCATCAAGGCCTTCATCGCCAGCCAGCCTTCGGGAGTTCCCGGGCGGCGGCAGATGCCGAATTTCAAGATGACCGACGCCGAACTCACGGACCTGGCCGAGTTCTTCGAATGGGTGTCGAAGATCGACACGCAGGGCTGGCCGCCCAAGGATTCAGGCTGAGGGGAGGATCGACCGATGAAATACCAGAGCCAGAAAGTCGCGCTCGCCTACTTCGCCTGCGCACTCGTTCTCTTCGCCGCGCAGGTCACCTTCGGCCTCGTGCTCGGCTACATCTACGTGGCGCCGAATTTCCTGTCGGAGTTGCTGCCGTTCAACATCGCGCGCATGGTCCACACCAACGCGCTGATCGTCTGGCTGCTGCTCGGCTTCTTCGGCGCGGCCTATTACCTGATCCCGGAGGAATCCGACCGTGAGCTTCATTCGCCGAAACTCGCCTATCTGCAGCTCATCCTGCTGATGGTCGGCGCCTCGGCGGCGGTGCTCACCTATCTGTTCGACGCCTTCCAGGGCAACATCCTGCTCGGCAAGGAGGGGCGCGAGTTCCTCGAGCAGCCATTATGGGTGAAGCTCGGCATCGTCGTCGCCGCGCTGATGTTCCTCTACAACGTCACCATGACGGTGCTGGCCGGCCGCAAGACGGTCATCACCAACGTGTTGCTCCTCGGCCTGTGGGGCATCGCGGTGTTCTTCCTGTTCTCCCTCTACAATCCGGCCAACCTGACCGTGGACAAGATGTACTGGTGGTACGTCGTCCACATCTGGGTGGAAGGCGTGTGGGAACTGGTGATGGCCTCGGTGCTCGCCTTCCTGATGATGAAGCTCACCGGCGTCGACCGCGAGGTCATCGAGAAGTGGCTCTACGTGATCGTCGCGCTGGCGCTGTTCACCGGCCTGCTCGGCACCGGCCACCACTATTACTGGATCGGCACGCCCGGCTACTGGCAGTGGATCGGCTCGATCTTCTCCGCGCTCGAGGTCGTTCCGTTCTTCGCCATGGTGCTGTTCACCTTCGTCATGGTGTGGAAGGGCCGGCGCGAGCACCCCAACAAGGCCGCGCTGCTGTGGGCGCTCGGCTGCTCGACGCTTGCCTTCTTCGGCGCCGGCGTCTGGGGCTTCATGCATACGCTGGCACCGCTGAACTACTACACCCACGGCACGCAGGTCACGGCCGCGCACGGGCACCTCGCCTTCTTCGGCGCCTATGTGTCGCTCAACCTGGCGATCATCACCTATGCCATGCCGAACATTCTCGGACGGGCGCCCTACAACCAGGTGCTCAACATGGTGTCGTTCTGGCTGATGTCGTCGGGCATGGCGTTCATGACCTTCACGCTGACCTTCGCAGGCGTCGTCCAGACGCACCTGCAGCGTGTCAACGGCGAAGGGTTCATGGATGTCCAGGACCAGCTCTCGCTGTTCTACTGGATGCGCTTCGGTTCCGGCGTGGTGGTGGTGCTCGGCGCGCTGATCTTCATCTTCGCCATGCTCGCGCCGCGCCGCGAGATCATCGCCACCGGCTCCTCCGTGCCGGCCGAGTGAGGATGGCCATGGGCGCCCCGCACAAGACGACGGCAATGGTTGCGGCCAGGATCCCGTACTACGCGCCCCAGGGCGACGAGTGCGAGGTGTTCGAAACCGCCTGGCGCAACCGCCTGCCGCTGCTCCTCAAGGGCCCCACCGGTTGCGGCAAGACCCGCTTCGTCGCCCATATGGCGGCGAAGCTCGGCCTGCCGCTCCACACCGTCGCCTGCCATGACGACCTGACCTCGGCCGATCTCACCGGCCGCTACCTGCTCAAGGGCGGCGAAACCGTGTGGAGCGACGGCCCGCTCACCAAGGCGGTGCGCACCGGCGGCATCGCCTACCTCGACGAGGTGGTCGAGGCGCGCAAGGACGTCACCGTCGTCCTGCATCCGCTCACCGACGACCGCCGCACGCTGATGCTGGAACGCACCGGCGAGATGCTGCATGCACCCGACAATTTCATGCTGGTTGCCTCCTACAACCCCGGCTACCAGAACATCCTGAAGGCGCTGAAGCCGTCGACCCGCCAGCGATTCCTCGCCATCGAGTTCGATTTCCCCCGGCCGGATCGCGAGGCGGCGATCGTCTCGGCGGAATCCGGACTGACGATCGAGCGCGCCCACCTGCTGGTGCGCGTCGCCGGCCGCATCCGCGCCCTGAAGGGCCGCGACATCGAGGAGGGCGTGTCGACGCGCCTCCTCGTCTACGCCGCGACGCTGATGGAAGCCGGCATGGGGTTCGACCGGGCCGTCGAGGTCGCGCTTGTCGAGCCGGTCGCCGACGATCCGGAGATCAAGGCCGGCCTGCGCGATCTGGTCGCCGCCACCGTCGGCTGATCCCATGGGCGGGCTGCATCTGAGGCCATGGGAGCCGGAGGAAACCATCGGAACCCTCTGGCACAGACTCGTCGGCCGCCAGGACGAGGCCAAGGCCGACCGCGGTTCCGCCGTTACGCTGGATGAAATGCGCGGCCGCATGGGCGTGCTCCTGCGCGGGCTCGGCGGGTCCGCCGCCATGGAGATCCGCCAGGCCGGGCGCGAACGCACCGTCCGTCGTCGCGGGTTCTTCGAACGCCTCGGCCATGCCGGGGAAACCGAGACCGTGCCGATCATCGCCGACGATGCCCTCGATGCGCCGCGGGAGATCGCCGCCTTCGCCGACCGGCGCGACAATGAGGCGGCCTATCTGTGGCTGGCGGCATGGTCCGCCCTTGGCGCTCCTTCCACCGCCGATGACCCCGATCCGCTGCGCGCCGACCTCCTGCGCCTTAGGGCGGTGCTGCGA
>JBATNB010000447.1:0-12958 GCA_049290135.1 Rhizobiaceae bacterium | reverse complement strand
GCCCTGGCCTTCGCCATCGCCGCCGCCGCCGGCCTGTTTCTCGCCCTTGTCGGCGGCTGGCCGATCCTGGCCATCGGCCTCCTGTCGCTGGCGCTCGGCTACCTCTACTCCATGGGGCCGTGGCCATTGTCGGCGACCCCGGTCGGGGAAGTGCTGGTCATCGCCTTCTTCGGCGTCGCCGCCGTTGCCGGCACCGCCTTCCTGCATGGCGCGGCGCCTGATACGCGTGTCCTGTGGACCGGCGTCTTTCTCGGCCTGCCGGCGGCTTCCGTGCTCCTGGTCAACAACCATCGCGACCGGGTCGGCGATGCGCGCGGCGGGCGGCGCACCCTTGCCATCCTCATCGACGAAAACGGTTCGCGCGCGCTCTATGCCGGGCTGAACGCCGCCGCGCTGCTCGGCCTGCTTGCCGTGCAGGGCGCTTGCGCGGCGAGCGCGCCGGCCTTTGTCGTCGCCGGATTGCTGGCGCTGCACCTGGCCAGGCGCATGGCGATCCTGCCGGTCTCGCGCGCCCTGAACGGGGTGCTGGCGATGACGGCGCTCTACCAGTTCGTCCTGCTCATCGCCCTCGGGCTTTCCCGCCTCCTTTGCGGTTGAAAGGCCCGCGAAAGGAAAAGGCGCCGCGATCTCTCGCGGCGCCCGTTTGCGGACTGTCGGCAATCACCAGCTGATGACCTGGTAGTTCGGGTCGAAGAGGTATTCCGACACCACTTCCGGGCTACCCGGCACGACACCTTCGATCAGATCGCCCGGCATCACGTTGTGCAACGCCATGCAGGTGCTGCAAATGATGACCTTGCCGCCCTTGGCGATGACGTTCTTGACCCAGACCTGCAGCGACTTGTCCTGGAAGCTGGTCTGCGGAACGTTCTTCACGGCGATCAGAATGGCATCGCCATTGAGGAAGAAGGCGATCGGATGGCCGCGCTCGTTGAGCTTGAGCGCATGGGCGAAAGCGTGTCCGGCCTTGACCGTATCCTTGGTCGCCAGATTGACGTAGAGGCCCATTTCCTTGTTCTCGGCTGCCTGCGCGGTGAACGGCGCGACGATGAATCCGGCGGCCAGCAGCGCGGAGAGCGCGGTTTTACGGAACGACATGGAGTTTCTCCTTTGATTCGGCGGCCATCTCCCGGCCGCCGTCGGCATGTCCCGGATCCCGACAGGGAATGCGGCCTCAGCCGCCGTGCATCGCGCCCGGTCCCTTGACCGGCATGGCGATGGTGACTTCTCCGGACTTCTCGAAGACGAGCGTCACATCGACCGTCGCGCCCATCTGCAGGCGTTCCTTCAGGTTGATGAACATCACGTGGTAGGACCCGGGCTTCAGTTCCACCATTCCGTTCGCCGGCACGTCGATGAAGTCGACCTTGCGCATGGCCATCATGCCGTTTTCCTCGACATGGGTATGCAGTTCGACGATCTCGGAGACGCCGGACTTCGCCGCCACGAGCTTGTCGGCCTCGCCGGCGTTGGCGATGATCATGAAGCCCGCGCCGGCCTGCGCCATCATCGGCGAAGAGCGGGCGAAGGCACCCGAGATGGTCATGTTGCCGAGGGTTGCATCGTCGGCAAGGGCGGGCAGGGCGGCAAACACGGCGCATGCCGCGGCGGCCGCGAGAAAATCGCGACGTTTCATGGTCTGGTCCTTTCAGGGTTGTTGGTCGTATCGGGCCGGCGGGAGCCGGCCGCGCGATCATGGGCGAGGGCACACCCGCGCACGCACGGCCGGAATCCGGCGGAATGCGTTCAGGCGAGCGGCGGAGCCCGGATCGGCGGGCACGCTTCGGCGAACAGTCCGCGCGAACCGGCGAGCGAAACCGGAATGGCGGTCAGGATGCTCCTGCGTGGCGCCGGGATCGAAATCGCGGCGGGGGAGGCGGTCTGGCCGCCCAGGGTGACAACCAGGCAGACGAGGCAATCGCCATCGTCGCCCGTCCGGTCGCCCCGGTCGGCGCCAGCGTCGATGCTGGCGAGGCTTTCGCACCAGATACCGTCATCGGCGGAAAAGGCGAGCAAACCGGGTGTCACCAGAGGGGCCAGTGACAGAACAAGGACGATCCTGAAGAGGACCTCCCTGAACCAGCGCCTTGTGCCCGATCTGCTCATCAGTTCCGTTCCAGTCAGGCCGGGCCGAGATCCCGTCCTGCGACAAGTTCGCCACAGCCGGCCGGCCGGGGCCTTAACGAAAGTCAAGGAGGCGGACCGCGCCATTTGGGATTGCTCCGGCGGCGTTCGGCAGAGCGGCCGCGCGCCGACGGTCCGCCGGGACCGCTTTCGGACTTCCCGGCTCCGCATACCTGAGGGCAAATCATGTACAGCACCATTCGCACGAAACTTCTGGCGACGACGGGGATCGCCGCCATGGGTTTGGCGCTTTCGGTCACCGGCTCATCGGCGGAAACGCTCGATGAAGTCATGGCCAGGCGCGGCCTGACCCAGAAAGACATGCTCGCCGCGGCCAAGACCTACACGCCGACCGGCAAGCGCGACGAATTCATCGTATTCTCTTCGGGCGGCCAGTCGGGCCAGGTCATCGTCTACGGCGTCCCGTCGATGCGCATCCTGAAATATGTCTCGGTGTTCACGCCCGAACCGTGGCAGGGCTACGGCTTCGACGAGGAATCCAAGAAGATCCTCGAATCGGCCAAGGTCGATGGCCGCGAGATCCAGTGGGGCGACACCCACCATCCCGCCATCACCGAGACCAACGGCAATCTCGACGGCGAGTATCTCTTCATCAACGACAAGTCGGCGCCGCGCGTCGGCGTCATCTCGCTGCACGATTTCGAGACCCAGCAGATCGTCGTCAACCCGATCATGCAGTCCGAACATGGCGGCACCTTCGTCACGCCGAACTCCGAATATGTGATCGAGGCGGCGCAATATCCCGGCGTGCTCGGTCGCGGATTCGCGCCGCTGTCGGAATTCAACGAGAAGTTCCGCGGCGCCGTCACCTATTGGAAGTTCAACCGCGAGAAGGGCCGCATCGAGCCGGAGAATTCCTTCTCCATCGAACTGCCGCCCTACACCCAGGACCTGTCAGACGCCGGCAAGATGGTCTCCGACGGCTGGTCGTTCACCAACTCCTTCTGCGCCGAGCGCTATGTCGGCGGCATCGAGAAGGGCCGCCCGCCGTTCGAGGCCGGCTGCTCGCAGAACGACACCGACTTCCTGCACGTCATCAACTGGAAGAAGGCCGAGGAAGTCTACAAGGCCGGCAAGGTGACGATGATCAACGATCATCCGGTCATCTCGCTGCAGACGGCGGTCGATGAAGGCCTCGTCTACCTGATTGCCGAGCCGAAGTCGCCGCACGGCGTCGACGTGTCTCCCGACGGCAAGTACATCGTCGTCGGCGGCAAGCTCGACACCCAGGCCTCGGTCTATTCGTTCGAGAAGATCAAGGCCGCGATCGATGCCAAGAAGTTCTCCGGCGCCGATTCCTACGGCCTGCCGATCATCGCGCTGGAGGATGCGCTGCACAAGCAGGTGCCGCTCGGCCTCGGCCCGCTCCACAGCCAGTACGACAGCAAGCCCTGCGTGGTCTACACCTCGCTCTACGTCGACAGCCAGGTGGCCAAGTGGGACTATTGCGAAGGCAAGGTGCTGGACAAGATCTCGGTGCACTACAACATCGGGCATCTGGTCGCCATGGAAGGCGAGGCGGTCAACCCGGCCGGCAAGTACCTGATCGCGCTCAACAAGCTCGCCATCGACCGCTTCAACCCGGTCGGGCCGCTGCATCCGCAGAACCATCAGCTCATCGACATTTCCGGTGACAAGATGGAGCTCCTCTACGACATGCCGCTGCCGCTCGGCGAGCCGCACTACGCGACCGCGATCGCCGCCGACAAGCTGAAGCCGCTGGTGCGCTACGCCTACGGTACCGACAGCCGCACCGGCGAGAAGCACCCCGGTTCGGTCCGGCCCGGCTCCGAGCGGATCGAGCGTGACGGCAACAAGGTCAAGGTCTACATGACCGCGATCCGTTCGCACTTCACGCCCGAGATCGTCGAGGTCGAGGAAGGCGACGAGGTCGAGTTCATCATCACCAACTCCGAGCGTGCCGAGGACGAAACCCACGGCTTCGCGGTGTCGACCTACAACGTCAACCTCTCGCTCGAACCCGGCAAGACGGCGACGGCCAAGATCAAGACCGACAAGCCCGGCGTCTTCTCCTACTACTGCACCGAGTTCTGCTCGGCGCTGCATCTGGAGATGACCGGCTTCCTCGTGGTCAAGCCGAAGGGCTTCCAGGAGGCGGGCGGCGCGGCGGCCGAAGGCCAAGCCTACACCAAGGCCGACTACGACAAGCAGTACAAGACCTGCACCGATACGCAGGGCGTCATTGACACGGTCGTGGCCTACATCGTCTCGACCGACTTCCAGGCCCATCCGGACGTTGTCGCCCTCGTGGAGGACGCCACCGACCAGCTGAAGTTCGCCGAAGAGGCGAAGGGCAAGGCCGAGGAAGCCGCCAAGACGGAAGACTGGCAGAACGCCACGCTCTGGGCCGGCCAGTGGTGGCAGTACCAGGTCAAGGCCGCCGACATCGGTCTGCGCGCCAAGAACCTGCTCGACGAAAAGGGCGTCAAGCCCAAGCAGTGACGAATGACCGGGCGGCGGCTTCGGCCGCCGCCCGTTTCCTCCTTTGAAACGGGATCCGACAATGCGCTCATTCCTGAAGATCGCCCTGGCCGGCCTGGCACTCGGCTTCGCCGTTCCGGCGATGGCCGACGACATCGCCGACGGCGAACAGCTCTACAAGACCAAGACCTGCTTTGCCTGCCACGGCAAGAATGGCGCCAAGCCGATCCAGACCTACCCGGCCGTCGCCGGGCAGAACGAAAAATACCTGCTCACGCAGATGCTGGACATCAAGTTCGGCAAGCGCATCGCCTCCAAGGATCCGGCCACCGGCCATCCCTTCACCGAAGGCATGCAGGCCGTCATGCACCTGTTGACCGAGGACGACCTGAAGAAGATCGCCAAGTTCCTGTCCAAGCAGGATCCTGCCAAGCCGAAGCCGCTCGATCCCGCACCCACCCCGGACGATCTGGCCGCCGGCGCCGCGCTGTACAAGAAGCTCGGCTGCGTCGCCTGCCACGGCGTCGACGGCAAGAAGACCAATGTCGCCACCTACCCGATCATCGCCGGCATGCAGCGCGATTATCTCGCCCGCCAGATGACCGACATGCGCGAAGGCGTGCGCGTCAACGGCCAGTCCAAGCTGATGCTCGGCGTCATCAAGAAGGCCGACGATGCCGCGATCGCCTCGATCGCAACCTACCTCTCGCAGATCGAACGGTCTGAGAAGTGAACCCGAGGGAACCGGAGAAGAAGACCATGCTGAAGAAACTCACCCTGGCACTGGCCCTGACCGCCGCCGCCGCGCTTGCCGCCCCGGCCATGGCCGAGGATGCCCCTGCCACGCCGAAGGCCTGGAACGAGGGCGGCGGCGAACAGGACGAGGCACTGCACCTTACGCCGAACCTTGAGAACGGCCGCGACGTCTATGAGGTCTGCTCGGCCTGCCACCAGCTCAATGGCTGGGGCCTGCCCGACGGCACCTTCCCGCAGATTTCCGGACAGCACCCCAAGGTCGCCATCAAGCAGCTTGCCGACATCCGCGCGCTCAACCGCGACAACCCGACCATGTATCCGTTCGCGTTGCCGTCGGAAATCGGCGGGCCGCAGTCGATCGCCGACGTCGCCGCCTACATCTCGCAATTGCCGATGAACCCGGACAACGGCGTCGGGCCGGGCACCGACCTCGACCATGGCGCCAAGCTCTACAAGGACAATTGCGTACGCTGCCACGGCGAGGGGGGCGAGGGCTCGGACGAAAAGTTCTATCCCGCCATCCACGGCCAGCACTACGAATATCTGAAGCGCCAGTATGAATGGATTCGCAGCGGCAAGCGCCGCAACGCCAATCCCGACATGGTCGAGCAGATCAAGAACTTCACCGAGAAGGACGAGATCGCGGTGCTCGACTATGTGTCGCGCCTGAAGCCGCCGAAGGAGAAGCTCGCCGAGCCCGGCTGGCAGAACCCGGACTTCCAGTGACATGATCCGTGCGCGGGCGCTTCGGCGCCCGCCGCCATCCTCATCAACAGGAATTTGGCCATGGCCGAGAAATCGCAGTCACGGCGCGGCATCGTCTTTCGCGTCCTTGTCCTCATCGCCGCCGGCCTCATTGCCGCGTCGTTCTTCGCGCCGGCCTGGTGGGTGTCGCTGAAGGCGCCGAACTATCCCGAAGCGACTTTCCCAGACGGCATCCGCATCCATTTCCACATGGATTCGGTGCGCAATGGCTGCCAGATCCGCACCAGCCAGGAAGTCGAGGAGGACGAAGCGCTCGATTGCGTCCACGAGATGGACACCATCAACCACTATGTCGGCATGTACCCGATCGCTTCCGGCGGTCCGGTAGAAAAGGCCTACGCGCCGTTCCTGTTTGCATTCCTCGTGGTCATGGCGCTGGCTTTCGCCGCGCCCGGCCGCAAGAGCCGGCTGGCGGTCTCGGTGCTCGGCTACGGGGCGATCGCCGCATGGATGGGCATGACCATGTACATGCCCGGCGGCGTCAAGTACCAGTCGAAGGGCTATCTGGAGGGCATGGTCGTCTCGCTCGGCCTCGACACCAAGGAGACCGGGGACGATTCCAACCTCGCGCCGATCGTGCGCCAGTTGAAGGAATCGATGGCCAAGACCCAGGAAGCCGAGGCGGCCGTCGCCGAACCGGAATCCCGCACCGCGCTGATCGCGCTGCTGCAGCGCAACTTCAACCTCGACCAGTTCAAGCGCCCGGCCGAGAAACGCCAGGAATGGACCGGCTCCGGCCTCCAGGTGCTGGCGTGGCACTATGAGAAAAGCCTGTCGCGCTGGTTCAACGTGCCGGAAAGGAACGGACCGCTCGCCGACATGATGGATCAGATCGCCACCCTGCTCGGCGCCGCCGTGCTCGGCGCGATGGCGCTGATGATCTTTGCCGCCTGGAGCGTGCGCATGCCGTTCTACTGGCTGCTGGTGCTGGCCCCGGCCATCCTGCCCTTCGCCTTCATCGCCGAATATTCGGCCTGGCTCTGGTGGTATGGCCACAGCCTGAACGAGATGGGCGCCTTCACGCTGAAGCCGTTCATGCCGACCGTGTTCGGGCAGGGCAAGGTGGCGCAGTTCACCACCTATTCCTATCCGCACTACGGCTTCGCCTACATGGTCGGCGCCTTCGTTCTCCTGGCGCTGGCCGGGCTGATCCGGCGCAAGCAGATCATGCTTGCCGGCGATGCGGCGGAGGCGATGTGAGGCGGCGATGCGCGCGCGGCTGCTCCTTGCCGTCCTGATGGCGGTTCTGGCGGCGCCGGCCGGCGCCGGCCCGCTGCAGGACATGATCGACGCGGCCGCCGACGGCGCGACGATCACGCCACCCGCCGGCGTCTATGTCGAGAACATCGTCATTTCCCGGCCGCTGATCCTCGATGGTTCCGCCGGCGTCATCATCGACGGCGGCGGCAAGGGCACGGTGGTCGAGCTTGCCGCCGACAGCGCGGAATTGCGCAGCCTCACCATCCGCAACTCCGGGCGGTTGCACAACAAACTCGATGCCGGATTGCGCCTGAAGGGCGACTTCAACATCATCAAGGACGTGATCATCGAGAACTGCCTGTTCGGCCTCGACATGCACGAGGCCGACAACAACATCATCCGCCGCAACACGATCTCGTCCAAGGACATGCCGCTCGAACTGCGCGGCGATTCGGTGCGCCTCTGGTACAGCCACGACAATACGCTGGAAGACAATGTGGTCCGCGACTCGCGCGATTTCGTCGTCTGGTATTCGCGCGGCAATGTGCTGAAGGGCAACCGCATCAGCCACGGGCGCTATGGCGTGCACTTCATGTATGCCCATGACAACAAGGTCGTTGACGGCGAGATCGCCGATTGCGTGGTCGGCGTCTTCCTCATGTATTCCAACAACATCGAGGTGCGCGGCAACAAGATCCTGCGCGCCTGGGGCGCCTCCGGCATGGGCGTCGGCTTCAAGGAGTCGAGCGAAGCCGTGATCGCCGGCAACGACATTGTCGGCAACGCCGTCGGCATCTTCCTCGACATCTCGCCCTACGAGCCCGATTCCCTCAACCGCTTCGAGGCCAACCGCATCGCCTACAACGGCATCGGCGTGGAGTTCCACACCGACTGGGTCGGCAATGTCTTTGCCGACAACGCCTTCATGTCGAACTTCACGCAGATTGCCGTGCGCGGTGGCGGCACGGCGCTGCGCGAGACCTGGGAAGGCAATTTCTGGGACGATTTCGCCGGCTTCGACCGCGATGCGGACGGCCGCGGCGACAGCCCCTACGAGCTCTACAACTATGCCGACCGGATCTGGATGGAGGTCAAGGACGCCGCGTTCTTCCGTGGCGGACTGGCCCTCGAGGCGCTCGACTTCGTCGAACGCCTCGCGCCGTTTTCCGAGCCCTTGCTGTTGGTCAAGGAGGAACGTCCGCGTTTCACTATGCCTGAGCAGAAGGCGCCGGAGAACAAGAAGGGCGCACTGGACATGCTGCAATGAGTGATGAAGGCAACATCGCCGGACCAATTGCCGCCCCGCCGCCCCGCCGCAGGCTGACGCGGCGCGAACTGGAGCGCCGGCGGTTGCTGCTGCGCTCCGTCGGTGCCGGCGCGGCCCTTTTGGGCCTGGCCCTGGTCGGCTGGTACCCGGTCGGCCGCAACCTGTTTGACCGGCTACGTCCGCCCGGCGCACTCGCCGAAAGGGATTTTCTCGCCGCCTGCATCAAGTGCGGGCAATGCGTCCAGGTCTGTCCCGTCGAGGCGATCGTGCTCGCCGACGGCGAGGAAGGCTTCGGCCTCGGCGCGCCCTTCATCGACGCCCGCGCCCAGGCCTGCGACTTCTCCTGCGATGCCGTGCAGTGCGTGCTGTCCTGTCCGACCGGCGCGCTGACGCACGAGATCGCGACCAAGGAGGAGGTGCGCATGGGCGTGGCGCGCCTGGCCCGCCCCGACGCCTGTCTTGCCATGCGCGGCGAGGGCCTGCGCGGCCTGGCGCGCGGCGACCTGTTCCAGGGCCTGCACCGCTATCCCGACATCGACCGCTGGAATCCGATCCGCGTGGCCGATCACCCCTACGATCTCGATCTGTGCGACCTGTGCGTTCGCGAATGCCCGATCAAGGGCGCCATATCGCTGAAGCCGGTGTCGGCCGATCCCGCCGACAAGCGCCGCATACCGGTGATCGCGGCGGCCTGCGTGGGATGCGGCGCCTGCGAGATGATGTGCCCGGCCGAACCCGCCGCCATCGTGATCGACGCCAAGGTGCTGGGGGAGCGCTCGGCATGAAATGGTTCCTGCACAAGCTCGCCATGATGTTCGGCGCCGAACCGCGCAAGCCCGAGCCGGTGGAAGTGACCGACGACGCGCGCGAGATGATGAAGTTCAAGAAGCTCCCCGACCAGGTGGCGTTGCGCAAGCAACTCATCGCCGAGGAACACGAATTCCCGGTGGTCTCGCGCAAGTGGAAATACCGCCGCTGGGCGTCGATCATCATCATCAACCTGCTCTTCGTCGTGTCCTACTGGTTCGACGTGCAGCTTGTCGAAGGCGCGCTCACCGCGTCGCGCTTCGTCGGCTTCCACATGGCGGACCTCAACTCCGCGCTCCAGGTGATGCTCGCTTTCAAGGAGGTGATGATCAATCTGGTGATCGGCACCGTCACCGTCGTCCTCCTGTGGTGGTTCGTCGGCGGCCGCGCCTTCTGCTCCTGGGTCTGCCCCTACCATCTGCTCGCCGAATGGGCCGAGATGCTGCACCTGAAGCTGGCCGCGATCGGCTATGCGCGGGACAATCCCTTCCATCGCGGCCTGCGCACCGTGCTGTTCGTCGCCTTTCTCGCGCTCGCTTTCCTCACCGGCTATACCGTGTTCGAATACATCAACCCGGTCGGTATCGTCAGCCGCGCGCTGATCTACGGACCGACCGTGGCGCTGTTGTGGGTGATTTTCCTGCTCGGCGTGGAGGTCTTCTATTCGCGCCGGTTCTGGTGCCGCTATGTCTGCCCCATCGGCCTGTCCTACGGCATCACCGGCGCCGTGGCTCCCGTCCAGGTGAAGTACGACCTGTCCAGGTGCCTGCACGAGGGCGAATGCCGCAAGGTCTGCATGGTTCCGCACGTTCTGGAGATCACCAAGATGGGCTATGCCTCCGACACGTTCGAGCATATCGGCGCCGACTGCACCCGGTGCGGCATGTGCATCGATGCGTGTCCGCAGAGTGCCCTGTCCTTCACCGTCCGCGGTCTGGACAGGATCCTGTGAGGAGCCGGCGATGATCTCGATCCGCAGTCTCACCAAGCGCTTCGACCGGCGGCCGGTGCTTGACGGCATGTCGCTGGAGATCGCCCGCGGCGACCGCATCGCGCTCATCGGTTCCAACGGCGCCGGCAAGACCACGCTGTTCCGCTGCCTGCTCGGCCACTACGTCTATGAAGGCGGCATCGCCCGCGACGATGAAAAGCCGCGCCGCCGCGATTCGGCCTTCCTGTCGCGCGTGGCGTTCGTGCCGCAACTGCCGCCGCCGCTGCGCATGCCGGTCGGCGAACTCGTCCGGTTCGCCATGGAGGGCGGCGGCGCCGATCGCGACCGGATGGACGCCATCGCCGATCGCCTCGGCATCGACCTTGGCGCCATCGCCCAGCAGCCCTTCTACCGCCTGTCAGGGGGCCAGAAGCAGAAGACGCTCGTCACCATCGCGCTGGCCCGGCCGGTCGAACTGCTGGTGTTCGACGAACCCGCCGCCAATCTCGATCCGGCGGCGCGCGCCGCCTTCATCGACCTTCTGGCCGAGCGCACCGATTGCGCCATGCTGATCGCCAGCCACCGGCTCGAGGAGGTCGCGCCGCTCGTCAATCGTGTCATCGAGCTTGATCGCGGGCGCATCGTTCTGGACGACAGCGTCGTTGACCGGCTTCGCGTCGGCGAGATGCGCAACTGCGTCATCGCCGTCAACGAGGATCATGAACCGTTCACGCGGGCGCTTTCGGCCTGGCACTTCGCCGCTTCGGCCGATGGGCGGGTGTTCACCGGCCGCATCCCGGCTGCCGAGACCTTCCGCTTCCTCGGCTTGCTGTCCCGCTACGCCAGCCTCGTCGAGCGCATCGCCATCGAGGCCGAGCCGGACCGGAAAGGGTAAGGAGCAGCGCCATGTGCCAATGCAGCAGACGCCGCTTCCTCGGGTTCATCGCCGTGGCGCCGATGGCGCTGTCGGCCTGCACGCGACAGACCGAGGGGCCGGAGGAAATCCGCTACGGGCGCGAGACCTGCGCCATGTGCGGGATGATCATTTCCGATCCGCACTACGCCGCCGAGATCCGCGGCGGCCCGGACGGATCCCTGGTGAAATTCGATGACATCGGCGATGCCGTGAACTGGCTGGAGATGCAACCGTGGCGAAACGAGACCTTGAAGGAATTCTGGGTGATGGACAGCGCCAACGGCACCGCGTGGCTGGACGCGAGGACCGCCTTCTACATGTCGGGGGTGGTCAGTCCGATGGATTACGGCTACGCAGCGGTGGCAGCCCCGCAGGCGGGCGCGGTGGATTTCGGGACGATGCGCAAGGCAGTACTGGAGAAGGGCTTGTCCAGCCGGTGTCCGCCGCTGGAGGACACGCAGTCGTGACAGCCCGGACCACCGGCGGGCTGGCGCTGTCGATGCGCCTGGAGGTGCAGGAATCCATCCGCTCGCGCTGGTTCCATTTCTACGCGTTCGTGGTGTTCGGGCTGATGGTGCTTCTGGCGCTGACCGGCGTGTCGGAATCGCGCGTGCTCGGCTTCACCGGCCTGTCGCGCCTGCTCGTCACCTATATCCAGATCACCATGGCGATCCTGCCGCTGTTCATCCTGGTCACCACGGCGCGTTCGCTGGTGGGCGATCGGGAGGCCGGGAACCTGGAATACATGCTGGCGTTCCCGGTGAGCCTGTCGGCGTGGTTCTGGGGCAAGTTCCTTGGACGCTTCCTGCTGGTCGAGGCGCCGGTGCTCGCCGCGCTGGCCTTCGCCGTCGCCTACGGGGCGGCGCGCGGCCATGGCATTCCCTGGACCCATGTCGGGCTCTACGCCGCGCTCACCGCGGCGCTGGTCGCCTGTTTCCTCGGCATGGGCTTCTTCCTGTCCGGCGTTTCGCGATCGACCGAGATCGCGCTCGGCGTGTCGCTGTTCGTCTGGCTCGCGCTCGTCGCCTTTCTCGATCTCGTGCTTCTGTCGGTGCTCATCAAGACCCAGGTCCATCCCGACCTGGTCGTCGGCATCGCGCTTGCCAACCCGCTGCAATCGTTCCGCACCGCGGCGATGATCCTGTTCGATCCGCAGCTGATCCTGCTTGGCCCGGCCTCCTACGTCATTCTCGATCGCTTCGGCGTGGCCGGCTATGTGGTCTGGGCGGTGGTCTGGCCGTCGCTGCTGGGGCTCGGTTTCGCGCTCGCCGGGTTCTGGCGCTTCACGCGCTCCGATCTGGTGTGATCAGGCGGCCATCGCCGCCAGCCATTCCAGCGTGCCGTCATCGTCCCAGACAGCCTCGCCCTCCACGGTCAGCCAATGGTCGCCGCGCCGGTTGAGGATGGCCGTCGTCGGCAGGCGTTTGAGCCCGAGCACGGCGTCGAGATTGTCGCCGTCGCCCAGCAGCACGGGCAGGTTGGCGATGCCGTTGTCGGCATAGAATTTCGTCACCGCCGCCGCGCCGCGCCGCTCGAAGGCGACCGGCAGCACGTCGAGCGGAAGGTGCGCCACCTTCCCGGCAAGTCGCGACAGGCTCGGCATTTCGCGCCGGCACGGTTCGCACCACGGGGCCCACAGGTTCAGCACGACAATGCGTCCGGCGCGCCCGGCAAGGTCGAAGGCGTCGCCGCCCCGGTCGCGGATGGCAAGCGGCAGCGCGGATCGCAC
>JBATNB010000446.1:0-3753 GCA_049290135.1 Rhizobiaceae bacterium | reverse complement strand
GACGCGCACCGCGTTGAACGCGCCGCCGCCGATATCCTCGGCCATGGCGCCGGGGTTGGAGGCGCCGGGAATGAACGCCGCCGCGCAACGCCCGCGCCGGTCGACATGGGCGCCGCCGATGGCGATGAGGCGCGGATGCGTCATGTCGGCGATTCGCTCGCGGCGAGGAACCGTGAGTGTGCACCGCTTTCGCGGGCGCCTACCGGGGGTCGCAATGAACATTCAGCGAACACGATACGGAATTCCCTTTTTGCCCAATGTTTTAAGCCCTCTTGCCAAACGGGAACAAAACGGGTACACAATTCGCATTCGTTCGGCCGCTCCGGCCTTCATCGACCTCAAGGGGAAATGTATCATGTCTCAGAACGTTTTGCGGCTCGTCGAGGACAAGGCAGTGGACAAAGGCAAGGCACTGGATCAGGCGCTGGCCCAGATCGAAAGGGCGTTCGGCAAGGGGTCGGTCATGCGCCTTGGCCAGAACGACAAGGTGGTCGAGATCGAGACGGTGTCGACCGGATCGCTCGGCCTCGACATTGCGCTTGGCGTGGGTGGCTTGCCGCGCGGACGAATCGTCGAGATCTACGGGCCGGAAAGCTCCGGCAAGACCA
Organism: Rhizobiaceae bacterium; assembly: GCA_049290135.1. GTDB lineage: Bacteria > Pseudomonadota > Alphaproteobacteria > Rhizobiales > Rhizobiaceae > JADJTR01. Next base: position 3,145 of record JBATNB010000446.1, on the reverse strand, counting down.
CCATGGCGCTGCACACGGTCGCGGAGGCGCAGAAGAAGGGCGGCATTTGCGGGTTCATCGATGCCGAGCACGCGCTCGATCCGATCTACGCCCGCAAGCTCGGGGTGGATTTGGAAAATCTCCTCATCTCGCAGCCCGATACGGGTGAGCAGGCGCTGGAAATCGCCGACACGCTGGTGCGCTCGGGGGCCATCGACGTTCTGGTCATCGATTCGGTGGCGGCGCTCGTTCCGCGCGCGGAAATCGAGGGCGAGATGGGCGATTCGCTGCCGGGCATGCAGGCCAGGCTGATGAGCCAGGCGTTGCGCAAGCTGACGGCCTCGATTTCGCGCTCGAACACGATGGTGATCTTCATCAACCAGATCCGCATGAAGATCGGCGTGATGTTCGGTTCGCCCGAAACCACGACCGGCGGCAACGCGCTGAAATTCTACGCTTCGGTCCGCCTCGACATTCGCCGTATCGGCTCTGTCAAGGAGCGCGACGAGGTGGTCGGCAACCAGACCCGGGTCAAGGTGGTCAAGAACAAGCTCGCGCCGCCGTTCAAGCAGGTGGAATTCGACATCATGTATGGCGAGGGCGTTTCCAAGACCGGCGAGTTGATCGACCTCGGCGTCAAGGCCGGCGTGGTGGAGAAATCCGGCGCGTGGTTCTCCTATAATTCGCAGCGCCTGGGGCAGGGGCGCGAGAATGCCAAGTTGTTCCTGCGCGACAATCCGGAGATGGCGCGGGAGATCGAGACGATGCTGCGGCAGAATGCCGGGCTGATCGCCGACAAGTTCCTCGACAGCGGGCCGGAGAGCATGGACGAGGCGGCGGAAAGCTGATCCGTTTCAGGGCAGATCGGGCGGGGCGCCGGCGGTTTCCGCCGGCGCCCCCGTCGTTTTCGGGCCGGATGTTCGGCATGCCGATTGATGGACAGCGAACGGCGGCAACGCTAAAAGCGCAGCGACAACAGCATGTGGCGGCGCGCGCCGCCCTTTTTCGTTTCAAGGGTCCATCATGAGCGGCGTCAACGAGATACGGTCGGCATTCCTCGATTTCTTCCGGCGCGAAGGCCACGCGGTCGTCCCGTCAAGCCCGCTCGTCCCGCGCAACGACCCGACGCTGATGTTCACGAATGCGGGGATGGTCCAGTTCAAGAACGTCTTCACCGGGATCGAGCAGCGACCCTACTCCACCGCCGTGACGTCGCAGAAATGCGTCCGCGCCGGCGGAAAGCACAACGACCTCGACAATGTCGGCTATACGGCGCGCCATCACACCTTCTTCGAAATGCTCGGCAATTTCTCGTTCGGCGACTATTTCAAGGACCGCGCCATCGACCTGGCCTGGCGCCTCATCACCGACGAGTTCGGCCTGGACAAGACGAAGCTGCTGGTGACCGTCTACCACACCGACGACGACGCCGCGGCGCTCTGGAAAAAGATCGCCGGGCTCGACGACCGCCGGATCATCCGCATCCCGACCTCGGACAATTTCTGGGCGATGGGCGATACCGGGCCCTGCGGTCCATGCTCGGAAATCTTCTACGACCATGGCGAAGGGATCGCCGGCGGCCCCCCCGGCAGCCCGGAGGAGGATGGCGACCGGTTCATCGAGATCTGGAACCTGGTGTTCATGCAGTTCGAGCAGGTCACGAAGGAAGAGCGCGTCGACCTGCCGCGCCCGTCGATCGACACCGGAATGGGGCTGGAGCGCGTCGCCGCGGTGCTCCAGGGTGAACACGACAATTACGACATCGACCTGTTCAAGGCGTTGATTCGTGCCTCGGAGGATGCCACCGGCGTCAAGGCGGAGGGCAGTCGCCGGCCGAGCCATCGGGTGATTGCCGATCATTTGCGCGCGACGAGCTTCCTCATTGCCGATGGCGTGCTGCCGTCGAACGAGGGCCGCGGCTACGTGCTGCGCCGGATCATGCGCCGCGCCATGCGGCATGCGCAGTTGCTCGGCGCCCGCGATCCGCTGATGCACCGGCTTGTCCCGGTCCTGGTGCGCGAGATGGGCGCGGCCTATCCGGAGTTGCAGCGGGCCGAGGCGCTCATCACCGAGACCCTCAAGCTGGAGGAGACGCGGTTCCGCCGCACGCTGGAGCGCGGCCTGCACCTGCTGTCCGAAGCGACCGCCGACCTTGGCGCCGGCGACATGCTCGACGGCGAGACGGCGTTCAAGCTCTACGATACCTACGGCTTTCCGCTCGACCTGACGCAGGATGCGCTGCGCCAGCGATCGATTTCGGTCAATCTCGACGGGTTCCAGGACGCCATGGAACGCCAGAAGGCCGAAGCCCGCGCCTCGTGGGCGGGCTCGGGCGAGGCGGCGACGGACGCGATCTGGTTCACGCTGAAGGACCGGATCGGGGCAACGGAGTTTCTCGGCTATGACACGGAAGCCGCCGAAGGGGTCATCCGCGCCATCGTGAGCGGCGGCCGCGAGATCGAGGGCGCGGATGCCGGCGACGAAATCGCGCTCGTCCTCAACCAGACGCCGTTTTACGCGGAGTCGGGCGGACAGATGGCGGACCGCGGCACGATTTCGGGCGAGGGGTTCGTCATCGAGATCGCCGACGTGCACAAGCGTGGCGACGGGCTCTTCGTGCATTCCGGCCGGGTTCGCGACGGGCGCGTCGCGGTGGGCGCGGCGGCCGAACTCAAGGTCGACGGCGAACGGCGGACAGCGCTGCGGGCCAACCATTCCGCGACGCACCTTCTGCACGAGGCCCTGCGCGAGGTGCTCGGGCCGCATGTCGCGCAGAAAGGTTCCATGGTCGCGCCGGACCGGCTGCGGTTCGATTTCTCGCATCCCAAGCCGGTGCTTGGCGATGAGCTCGAACGCGTCGAAACGCTTGCCAACGAGATCGTGCTACAGAACGCCCCCGTCTCTACCCGGTTGATGGCGGTCGACGATGCGATCGCCGCGGGGGCGATGGCGTTGTTCGGCGAGAAATATGGCGACGAGGTGCGCGTGGTGTCGATGGGGCGCTCGCTGCATGGCGACAAGGCCGGGCAGACCTATTCGCTGGAACTGTGCGGTGGCACCCATGTGCGCCAGACCGGCGATATCGGCCTGGTCCGCGTCGTCCAGGAAGGCGCCGTCGCGGCCGGCGTGCGCCGGCTGGAGGCGCTGACCGGCGAGGCGGCGCGGC
>JBATNB010000445.1:0-2399 GCA_049290135.1 Rhizobiaceae bacterium | reverse complement strand
GCTTCCACGTCTATGCGCACGATCATCGCGGCCACGGCGCGACCAGCGCCCCCGACGCGGCGGCGGGCCTGTTTGCCAGGACCGACGGGGCGGCCAAGGTGCTGGCCGATGTCGACGCGGTGCATGACCTGATCGCGCGCGAGCATGCCGGCCTGCCGGTCATCCTGTTCGGCCATTCCATGGGCGGGCTGATCGCGCTCAACTGGCTGATGCGCGGCAGCGCCCGGGTGCGCGCCGGCGCGGTGTGGAACGCCAATTTCTCCGCCGGCCTGCTCGGCCGCCTCGGCCAGGCGATCCTGCGCTACGAGGCGTTCCGCCTCGGCTCGGACGTGCCCTCGCGCATCCTGCCGAAACTCACCTTCCAGGATTGGGCGAAAAAGGTGCCGGACGCGCGCACCCCCTTCGACTGGCTGTCGCGCGACGCGGCCGAGGTCGACAGATACGTCGCCGATCCGCTGTGCGGCTGGGATGCCTCGGTGTCGATGTGGCGCGACGTGTTCGCGCTGATCTTTGCGGGCGCCGACGACGCCAATCTGGCGAAAATCCGCCGCGACCTGCCGGTCCAGATCGTCGGCGGCGAAAAGGACCCGGCGACCGACGGCGGCAAGGCGGTGACCGCCCTCGCCGCCCGCATGCGCAGGCTCGGCTTCGCCGACGTTTCGCAGCATGTCTTTTCCGGCACGCGGCACGAAGGGCTGAACGAGGTCAACCGCGACGAGGTGACGGCGGAGTTCGTGCGGTGGGCCGAGCGGGCGGTGGCATGACGGCGCGGATGGCTTGACGATCCTCAAGGCCGCCGGCCCCGCCGCCGTGGCACGGAAAGAGCGTGATCCACGCGCCGCGAACGAGGGTGCCCATGTTCGGCTCCGACAAACGCAAGTTCATCGCCACACTGGTGGCGCTGTTCGTCATCGCGGTCGTCATCGCGATCCTCAACGCCTGGAGCCGCGGACTGCTCTGACGGGTCGCGGCGATCTCAGCCTAGGCCGTTCCGGCCCTTTCTGCTAACTCCGTGCTCCGACCCGATTCAATTGCCACGGAAAGCCGGTCTCATGCTCGCCGAACTGTTCACGCTGGAACATCTCACCACCTTCCTGATCCTGACGGCGCTGGAAACGGTGCTCGGCTTCGACAACCTCCTCTACATCTCGCTCGAGGCCAAGCGTGTCGACCCGGCCAACGAAGCCTCGGTGCGCCGGACTGGCATCCTCCTCGCCATCGGCCTGCGCATCGTGCTGCTGTTCGTGGTGCTGCAACTCATCGACCTGTTCCAGGAGCCGTTCGCGCATCTCGATCAGCCATGGTTCACCGGCGCGATTTCCGGCCACGCGCTGATCGTGCTCGGCGGCGGCGCCTTCCTCGTCCATACGGCGGTGAAGGAAATCTACCACCTCATCGGCACGCCCGATATCGGCCATGCCAAGGGCGGCGCGAAATACCGCACCGTCGGCTCGGCGCTGTTCTGGATCCTGGTCATGAACGTGGTCTTCTCGTTCGACACCGTGCTGTCGGCGGTGGCGCTGACCAAGGAATTCTGGGTGATGGCCGCCGCGATCGTCGTGTCCGGCATCCTGATGGTGTGGATGGCGGACGCCGTGTCGTCGTTCCTGAAGCGCAACCGCATGTACGAGGTGCTCGGCCTGTTCGTGTTGCTGCTGGTCGGCTTCATGCTGTTGACCGAGGGCGGCCACATCGCCCACCTTGCCTTCTTCGGCCACCCGGTCGAGGCGATGTCGAAATCGACCTTCTACTTCGTGCTCGCCGTGCTCATCGCCGTGGAAATCATCCAGACGCGCTACCAGCGGCGCATCCTGGCCGAGCAGGAAAGCGGCGCGCATCATGGCTGAGCGCACCGGCGGACGCCTGATCGTCGAGGCGCTGGAGGCCAACGGCGTCGAGCGCATCTACTCCGTGCCGGGCGAATCCTATCTCGCCGTGCTCGATGCGCTGCACGATTCGCCGATCCGCAACATCGTGTGCCGCCAGGAAGGCGGCGCGGCGATGATGGCGGACTGCGAAGGCCGGCTGACCGGCAGGCCCGGCATCTGCTTCGTCACCCGCGGCCCCGGCGCCATGAACGCCGCCCACGGGCTGCACATCGCGCGCCAGGATTCCAACCCGATGATCCTGTTCATCGGCCAGATCGCGCGCGGCGTGCGCGAGCGCGAGGGCTTCCAGGAGATGGACTATCGCGCCGTCTTCAGCACGGTGGCCAAGTGGGTCACCGAGATCGACGATGCCGCCCGCATTCCCGAACTCCTCACCCGCGCCTTCGCCGTCGCCACCGCCGGCCGGCCCGGACCGGTGGTGATCGCGCTGCCGGAAGACATGCTGACCGACATGGCCGACCCCCCGGCCGCGCGCGTCTTTTCGCCGGTGGAGACCGCGCAGGCGCCGGA
>JBATNB010000444.1:0-2655 GCA_049290135.1 Rhizobiaceae bacterium | reverse complement strand
CGCCCGCGCCGCGCGTACCGCCTCCCTGCCGCTTGCGCCCGGCGAAGGGCTTCGTCTCGTCGCCAGCCGCGATCATGCCGGCGACCCGCTCGAGCGCGCCTGCGCCTACCGCATCGAGGGCCGTTTCCCGGCAACCCGGTTCTGGTCGCTGCACGCCGTCGACCGCGACGGCGCCCCGGTGGCGACGGGGAACCTGCGGACCGGCATGATGCACTCCGGCATGGTGATGTGGGCGCCCGGCGGCACGATCCTGATCGAGGTCGCGCCAAAGCCCGCCCCGGGAAACTGGCTCGCCACCTCCGGCGACGGCCCGCTCGCGCTCGTGCTCAATCTCTACGGCGGCGCGACCTCGGGCGCCGATACGCTGAGCGAGGCCAACCTGCCGGTCATCCGCAAAGGGGCCTGCGGTGGTTAGGTGGATCTACACATTCATGGTCGGCCTGTTCGGCGCCGCCGCGATCCATCTCGCGCTGGTGTTCCTGGTACCCTCGCAGTCCAACCGGACCGCCTATGCCCAGCTTGCCGCGCTGGCGCCGCCCCATGTTCTGGTCCCGCTCACCGAGCCCTTCGCCGGCAATCCGCCGCTGCTGCGCGACGATCCGCTGCAGCGCGCGGTCGCCTGCCGGTTCGACATCGCGGACGCGCCGGCGCGGCTGGTGGCGGACGGGCGGGTTCCGCTGTGGACCCTGTCGGTGTTCGATCCCGTGGGCGTGTCGATCTTCTCGATCTCGGACCGGACCTCGCCCGACCTCGACGTCGACATCGTCGTCGCCACGCCGTTCCAGGCGGTGGAACTGCGGCGCGACGCCCCCGATGCGATCGAGGGCACGGTGATCGTCGAGACGACGGCGCTCAAGGGGCTTCTGGTGCTGCGCGCCATCCAGCCCGACGACAGCTTCAAGCCGATCGTCGATGCCTTTCTGGCGCGCGCCGAATGCGGGTCAATGTGATCGCAGGATCCGGGCGCGCCGCGATGCGCGCGGCGGTGGCTTTTTCAGCGCAACGCCGGTGTCGCCGAGGCGTTCGTAACGCACGCCGGTGAAGAACACCACGACGCCGTCCGCCGCCGCCCGGGGTCGCAACGGCCCCTTCCGATCGACAGGAAATTTCAGAACGCGCGCCATGGCCCCCTCCGGGCTTGTGATTCCCCTTCGGGGCGAAGTCACGCATGCGAGGGTTAACAGTATGCTAACGGATTGGTTCTAATTTTCCTTCCGCGTCTCCCGCCAACCCGGCGGGCAACCCGGTCAGGCCAGGCAACCATGCCGAATTTCGATTATCGTCCGTTCGTCGATCCCGCTGGCGGCGCACCGGATTTCCTGTTGCGATCGGCGGTCTCATCCTTCGTCGCGCTGACCCGGCCGACGCGCGGCGACGCGCGGCGCCTGCTCGATCTCGTCGATCCGCTGATCCCTCTCTGCTCCGATGACGCGTTGCGCTTCGCCGCCGCCGCCCTGTCGGATTCGCGCCATGCGCCGCGCGAGCTCGTGCTCGTCCTGGCGGCGCTGCCCGTCGCCATCTCGGCCGCCATCGTGGTGCGTTCGCCGCTGCTGATGGATTGCGAACTGGTCTCGCTGATCGGCCGCATGGGTGTCGAGCATGCCCGGGCCGTGGCGCGGCGGCGCGACATCGGGCCGATGTTGCGCCTGGCGCTCCGGGGCATGGGGGATCGCGAGGTCACCGCGATCCTGGACGGCGTGGAGGTCGAATCCTCCGCGCCCGCGGTCGAACGCGCGCGCGACCGGCTTCGCGCCATCATGGCGGAAACGGAAACCGCGACCGGGCCCGCGCCTTCCATCCTCGCCGATCCCTACGAGCGGCTGCTCGAAACCGCGCTTTCCGGGCAGGCGCCGCTGTTCCAGACCGCGCTCGCCGATGCCCTGCTGATCGGATTTGCCGAGGCGGTTCGCCTCTCGATCGACGAAGTCGCGCTGTCGTCGGCGCTGGCCGGCCTCGGCCTGCCGTTCGAACGCACCTTCCTCATCCTGTCGGCCTTCCGTCCGGGCCGCATCCGCGACGCGGCGACCATACGCCTGTTGATAGCCGAGTATCGCGACCGCGCGGATTCGGTCGCGCCGACTGCCCTGCCGGCGCCGGCCAACCGCGACGAGCCGGTCGGGCCGGCGCTCAGGTCGGCATGATGTCGATGTAGGTTTCCGGCGGCGCGCCGCCGGTCTCCACTTCCACGACCCAAAGGTCGGAATCGAACCGCGCCTTGCGCGCGAGCGCGGCATCGATGTGCTCCTGGTCACCCGCGCCGACCATCGCGGCGAAGCGGCGTTCGCCGGACCCCTCGCCATAGGCGGTCTGCGGCGCCGGGCGGAACAGCGTCAGTCCCCCTTCCCGGTCGCGGAAGACCAGGGCGATCGCGCCGGCTTCCTCGGCGCCCTTGCGCAGGACGGCGGCGAACCCGCCACTGCCGTTGATCCGGCGGATGAGCGCTGCGACGAAGAACCCGCTGGTGACACGATTCATGGCTGCCGGCGCAGCAGCCCGAGTTCCTTCATCCGCACCTTGAGCGTCGCATCGACGACGCCGGATGCCGGCAGGCCTTCCCGTTCCTGGAAGGCGAGGATGGCTTTGCGGGTGCGGCTGCCCATGAGCCCGTCAATGTCGAGGCTGGCGAGGCCGGCCGCATGCAGCGCACCCTGGACG
>JBATNB010000443.1:0-6962 GCA_049290135.1 Rhizobiaceae bacterium | reverse complement strand
GCCGGCGGCACGCTCGGCATCCTCATCCCGCCATCGATCGTGCTGGTCAGCTACGCGATGCTGGCCGAGCAGAACATCGCCCGGCTGTTCGTCGCCGCGCTCGTTCCAGGCATCCTGGCAGCGCTTGGCTACATGGTCCCCATTGCCATCGTCGTCCGCCTCGACCCGTCCGTGGCCGGCACCGGCCGCCGGGCAACCCTGGCGGAACGCCTCGCCAGCCTGGCCGCCACATGGCCGGTGATCCTGGTGTTCGCGCTCGTGGTCGGCGGCATCTATGGCGGCCTGTTCACGCCAAACGAGGCGGCCTCGGTCGGCGCGCTCGCCACCGCGCTCCTGGCCTGGGCCGGCTCGCGCCTCGACCTGGCCACGCTCCGCCAGGCCATCCTGGAAACCGCCACGTCGACGGCGATGATCTTCTTCATCGTGCTTGGCGCCGGCTTCTACAACGGCTTCCTGGCGCTGTCGCAATTGCCGCAGGAGGCCGCCGCCTTCATTGCCGGGACCGGGCTCGATCCCATGCTGGTGCTGATCGGCATCCTGCTGTTCTACCTGGTGCTCGGCTGCTTCATGGACTCCCTGTCGATGATCCTGCTCACGGTGCCGATCTTCCTGCCCATGGTCCAGGGCCTGGATTTCGGCCTGCCGGCCGGTGAATTCGCGCTGTGGTTCGGCATCCTGGTGCTGATCGTCGTCGAAGTCGGGCTGATCACGCCGCCGGTCGGCCTCAACCTGTTCGTCATCAGTTCGCTCGCCGAAGGCACGCCGGTCACCGCGACCTTCCGTGGCGTCCTGCCGTTCGTGGTGAGCGACATCGTGCGCACCGCGTTGCTGGTGGCGTTTCCGGCCATCACGCTTGTTGCCGTCCGGCTGCTCTACTGAGCCGCCGCGACCGGCGGGCCGACCAGCCGCCCGCCCAGCCGTTCCACCGCCTGGTAGTGGCTGAGAAACACCTCGCCGGACAGATGGGCGAGGAAATCGGTTCCGCGCAGCCGGTCCATGACCGGTCCCTTGATTTCCGACAGGTGCAGGCGAACCTTGCGGGCCTTGAGCCGGTCGTTGACGACCTCCAGCGATTCCAGCGCCGACAGATCGATGTCGTTGATCGCCGTGCCGATGAGGATCACGTCGGTGAGCGCCGGACGCTCGGCCACGAGCGCGCACAGGCTGTCCTCGAGGTAGCGCGCGTTGGCGAAGTAGAGGCTTTCGTCGATGCGCACCGAGAGGATCCGCTCGTCCGTCACCACGTCGTGGCGCAGCACGTTGCGGAAGTGCTCGGTGCCGGGAACCTGCCCGACCACGGCCATGTGCGGCCGCGACGTCTTGTAGAGATGGATGAGGAGCGAAAGTGCGACGCCGGTGGAGACACCGATCTCCACCCCCAGGCCGAGCGTGACGAGGATGGTCGCGGCGACCGCGGCGAAGTCGGCCCGCGAATAGGCCCATGCCCGCTTCAGGATCGACAGATCGACCAGCGACAGCACCGCCACGATGATGGTCGCCGCCAGCGTCGCCTGCGGCAAGGTCGCCAGCAAGGGGGTCAGCACCAGCGCCGCCGCCAGAATGCCGATGGCGGTGAAGACCCCCGCCGCCGGGGTTTCCGCGCCGGCGTCGAAATTCACCACCGAACGGGCAAATCCGCCCGTGACCGGATAACCGCCGGTCAGCGACGCGGCGATGTTGGCCGCGCCGAGCCCCAGCAATTCCTGGTCCGGCTCCACCTTCTGCCGCTTCCTGGCCGCCAGCGTCTGCGCCACCGAGACCGATTCCACGAAGCCGATGATCGAGATCAGCGCCGCCGGTCCGGCGAGCGCCAGCATCAGGTCGGGCGAGAATGAAGGCAGGGTCAGCGGCGGCAGGCCCCGCGGCACCGCGCCCACCAGCCTGACGCCATGGGCGCCGAGGTCGAACGCATAGGCCAGGAACGACGTCAGGGCGACGGCGGCCACCGGACCGGCCTTCGCCGCGAGGTCGGCAAGCCGCGGCCGCATGCCGATGCGCACAAGCAGCGGCTTCAACCCCTTGCGCACCCAGAACAGGAATGCCGTGGCACCAACGCCGATGGCGAGGGTGATCAGGTTGGTTTCGCCGAGATGCGCGGCCAGCGATCCGGCGAGCCGCACGAGGTTTTCGCCCTCCGCCTGAATGCCGAGGATGTGCTTCATCTGGCTGGCGGCGATCAGGATGCCCGATGCGGTGATGAACCCGGCGATGACGGGATGCGACAGGAAATTGGCGAGGAAACCGCCGCGGACCAGGCCGAGGACCATGAGCATGACGCCCGACATGCCGGCGAGCGTCAGCGCCGCGGCCAGCTTGTCCTCCAGCCCCATGGGCCCGAGCCCGGCAAGCGCCGAAGCGGTCATCAGCGAGACCACGGCGACCGGACCGACCGCCAGCGCGCGCGACGAACCGAACACCGCGTAGGCGACCAGCGGCAGGATCGAGGCATAGAGCCCGGCCTCGGGCGGCAAGCCCGCCAGCATCGCATAGGCCAGCGATTGCGGGATGAGCATGATCGTCACGATCAACGCCGCCACCAGATCGGAGACAAGGGTGTCGCCGTCATAGCGGCGACCCCAGTCAAGGATCGGCAGGTAGCGGGCAAGCCCGGTCGCCCGGGCAGGTGTTTCCGGCGGAGGCGCCGCGCCGCTCATCCCGGGCCTCACAATGACTGGCGGGCGATGGTGTAGAGGTTCGCCGAACGCGCGCCGGAGCGGCAATAGGCCAGCACCGGCTTCGGCGAAAGCGCGATGATGCGCGCGGTGTCGATGACATTGTCCTGGGTGATGCCGATACGGTGGTCGACCGGGATGTAGTGGAATTCCAGCCCCAGCCCCTCGGCCACGGCGCGCATCGAATCATGCGCCACGGCGCCGTCCTCATGGTCGGGACGGTTGCACACCAGGCTGCGGAACCCCGCCCTGGCGATCGCCTCGATGTCGTCACGGCCGATCTGCCCCGCCACCGCGAAACCGTCGCCGACCTTCCTCAAGTCCATGGTGTTACCCCCTGCTGCGATGATCGGGCGAGGGAGCACTCGCTCCCTCGCCATGGCCTCAAAGCGCGTTGACCGGCACCTTCAGGTAGGCCTTGCCGTCCGGCCCCTTCGGCGGCAGCTTTCCGGCGCGCATGTTGATCTGGATCGACGGAATGATCAGCTTCGGCATGGCAAGCGTGGCGTCGCGTTCCGTGCGCATGGCGACGAAACTGTCCTCGTCGATGCCGTCGCGCACATGGATGTTGTGCGCCCGCTCATCGGCGACGGTCGTCTCCCACTGGATGTCGCGTCCGTTCGGCCCGTAATCGTGGCACATGAACAGGCGCGTCTGGCCGGGAAGCGACAGCACGCGCCTAACCGAGCGGTAGAGCGTGCGGGCATCGCCGCCGGGGAAGTCGGTGCGCGCCGAGCCGCCATCGGGCATGAACAGCGTATCGCCGACGAAGGCTGCGTCGCCGATGACATGCGTCATGCAGGCCGGCGTGTGGCCGGGCGTCGCCAGGGCGTAAGCGGTCATCGTGCCGATGGCATAGCTGTCGCCCTCGACGAACAGCCGGTCGAATTGCGACCCGTCGCGCTGGAATTCGGTGCCCTCGTTGAACACCTTGCCGAACGTGTCCTGGACGATGGTGATGTTGGCGCCGATGCCGAGCTTGCCGCCGAGCTTGCCCTGGATGTAGGGCGCGGCGGAGAGGTGGTCGGCATGGACATGGGTCTCGATGATCCACTCCAGTGTCCAGCCCTTGTCGCGGATCGTCTCGATGATGCGGTCGGCGCTGTCGTGGGTGATGCGCCCGGCGGCGTAGTCGATGTCCATGACCGAATCGATCACGGCGCAGGACGACGAATTCGGATCGCGCACGATGTAGGAGATGGTGTTGGTCGGGGCGTCGAAGAACGCCAGGACTTCCGGCTTCACCGAAAGGTCGGGTTCAAACGGGAGCGTCATGACTGGCCTCATGGTTTGTGCTTCAGCCGGCAATCGGCCGTTCGCCCTTGACATATGATCATGTATTCATGTATGCAAGGGGAGAAATGCGGCGCTTCGGCGCACGCGGGAAAGGCGTCTGATGGACATCGACAAGATCAACGAGCACGCATTCGAGGCAGCCGAACTCCTGTCGGTACTGGCCAATTCCAATCGTCTGATGGTGTTGTGCAATCTCCTGAACGGCGAGATGGCGGTCATGCCGCTCGCTGAATCGGTGGGCATGACGCAATCGGCCCTGTCGCAGCAATTGTCGCGCCTGCGTGCGCTCAAGCTTGTCGAAACCCGCCGCGAGGGCCGCACCATCTACTATCGCCTGGCATCCGAACGGGTCGCCAGCCTGCTCACCGCGCTCTACGACCTCTACTGCGTGGTGCCGGTACGCGACGGGATCGCCGACGCGGCCTGACGCGACCAGGATCCCCGGTTCATTGCCGGCCGATGTGCTCGATGACGATTTCGGCCCTGTCGTCCAGCACATGCACGTCAAGGCCGGGCGGCGTGCCCGTGAGGTGCACCTCGCCCCTGAACAGCACCGGATAGGGCGAGTTCATCGGCTCCTTCAGGTTGCGAACGATCTGCCAGCTGGAAACCGTGCCGTAGGCGGGATGGCGCGAGCTCTGGAACAGCAGGAACGAATTCAGGCCCCCCGACGTCGGCATTTCATACTCGTTGCATCCGGAAAACCGCCAGCACGAACGGTAACTCAGGAACGCGGTCGGGATTTCGACGCGAAGCTCCGTCACCGCAGGGCGACCCGCCTTGCGCAGGTCCATTCCGGCGATCTCTGCGCGGAACGGACCCACGGGCCTGCATGGCGACACGGCCGCGATGCTGAGGAAGTCCGTCGCCTTGAGCAGGCGTGCCGAGCACTCGGTGAAATTGGCCGGCCCTTCACCAGTCAGCCTGCCGATTCCACCCGGCGTGATCGAGGCCTCGTAGGAGACAGTGGCGGCATGATTGCCGCGAACGGTTTCTTCCTCGACCGCATGATCGGCTGTCCGCCAGGTATCGATCGACACATGCGTCCAGCTCACCCGATAGCGGGCGCAGGCCCTCAGGTGGTCCTCGATGGCCTGCTGTCCGGCCTTCAGGACCGGATGCTCCCCGCCCGCCCCGCCGGCGTAGTCGCGAGCCAGGGCGACCGCCATGGAGAGCTGCATCAGCGGCTGGTAGTCGCCGGAGTTGAAGCAGCGCTCCGCCAGCGCCTCGGTGCAGCCGAGCAGTTCGCCGGCCTGGAGCAATGCCATTTCAGGGGTCAGGGCCGACAGGCCGAGCAATTGCCGCTGCCGCTCCGCCGCCAGCAGTTCGACCACCATGCCGCCGATGTTGGCGTTCTTCCCGCACGCGCTGACCGATTCGCGCCGGCACAACTGGAACACGCGCTCGGCGGCACTCATTGTCTCGCGCCTGCCGTCGACTTCGACATCGATCGGCATGTCCATCCACGGTGTCGACGCCTCAGTGCCGTCGCGCACGCCGACGAGTTGCCATTCGCGCTCGTTGCCGAGCAGGAGTTGGGTGGCGTTGATCGCCTGCTGGCAGGTGGCGTCGGGTTGGCCGAGGGCCCGAATCGCCGGTTCGACCAGGCCCTTGTCGGCGTTTCTTGCCAACTCCTCCAGGCGGTCGGCGGCAATGCCGGCGCAATCGGCGCGGCCTTCAAGCTGGCACGCCCGTTCCGCTGCGAACTCCCGGGCCATGTCAGCGCGCAGACCCACGACGCGGACGCGCGCGCCAGCCTGCTCGACCGTGTCCTGGAAGATGCGCCGCGCTTCTTCCTCGCCGGCCCTGACCGCGTCGTCGAGTTCCTTCTGGTAGTCGGGTTCCTTGACGTGACGCCACCATTCACCGGCGAGGATTTCGCCACTGAAGTGGTCGATCGGCCGAAGGTAGCGGCCATTGTCGAAGCGGTGCGGAACCAGCGTCGGCGCCCGTCCTTCACCGACGAAACCCCACAGCATCGGCACATGATCGGCGGCAACGGGTTTCCCCGGCTCGATCGACAACATGGCATCGAGGAGGAATTCCAGGCCCTTGGGTTCGAACGCGACGCCGCCGGCGATCGCCGGCTTGCCCGGCAGGCCAACGACGGCCGTGATCGGCCGCATCTGAATCCATTCAGTCGACAGCAGGGCGCCCGGCGGCACCGTCAGGACATAGGTCGAGCCATCAGACGCGTTGAGTTCCAGCTTTCCTCCCCGCGGTCCGATCTCCGTGGCGACTTCCTGGCCGGTGTCGAGGGTGATCTCAACGGGCGGTCGCCCTGGGTCCTGCGCCCGCGCGTCCCCGGACGGCAAGATCAGCATTGCGACAACAACGAACGCCGCACGAATGTCCATGGCACCCTCCGACAGGCCCGCGCCGGAGAGTGCCGAATGTCACGCGCAACCGCAACAACGGCGTGATCAGTCGGTCAAGCCGCCTTTTTCCGCCAACCGCTCCAGATGATGGTCGCTGTCGCCGAAGGTGATGTCGATCATGGTCATGCGCTTGAAATAGTGCCCGATCGCATACTCCGCCGTCATGCCGACGCCGCCATGCAGCTGGATCGCCGATTCGCCGCATTGCCGGCCGTTGCGGCCGATTTCCGCCTTCGCCGCGTGCATGGCGCGGCCGCGCGCGTCCGCATCGGCGCTGTCGGCCATCATCGTGGCGAAGAACGCCATCGAGCGCGACTGCTCCACCTGGATGAACATGTCGACCGCGCGGTGCTGCAACGCCTGAAACGCGCCGATCGGCAGGCCGAACTGCTTGCGCATCTTGAGATAGTCCACCGTCAGCCTCTGCATGGCCGCCATCACCCCCACCGCCTCAGCGCCAAGCGCGGCGATCGCCTGGTCGACCACCGCCCGCACCAGCGGCAAACCGTTCTCGGCCTCGCCCAGGACATCGCGCGCCGCAACGCGGTCGAGCCTGACTTCCGCCGCGCGGCGCCCGTCCTGCGTGGCGTAGCCGCGCCGCGACACGCCATCGGAC
>JBATNB010000442.1:0-1678 GCA_049290135.1 Rhizobiaceae bacterium | reverse complement strand
CACGCGCCAGGAGCGTTCGCTCTCCGTCAACATTCCCGCCGGCATCGAGGACGGCACGCGCATCCGCCTGGCGGGCGAGGGCGAAGCGGGCCTGCGCGGCGGTCCGGCCGGCGACCTCTACATCTTCCTGTCGCTGAAGCCGCACGACATCTTCCAGCGCGACGGCGCCGATCTTTATTGCAAGGTGCCGCTGTCGATGGTGTCGGCGGCGCTCGGCGGTTCGTTCGAGGTCGCCACGCTCGACGGCGCCAAGACCCGGGTCAAGGTGCCCGAGGGCACCCAGGGCGGCCGGCAGTTCCGCCTGAAAGGCAAGGGCATGCCGGTCATGCGCCAGCCGCAGATGGGAGACCTCTACATCCAGGTCGAGGTCGAGACGCCGCAGAACCTGTCGCGGCGCCAGCGCGAATTGCTGGAGGAATTCGAGAAACTCTCCTCAACGGAGAACTCGCCGCATTCCGCCGGCTTCTTCGACCGCTTCAAGGATTTTTTCGGCCTGTCGGGCGAATAGGCGCCGGGCGCCACGCGAAAGGAACACCATGCCGCAGCCGTCCATTCTCGTTTTCGCCGGATCGGTGCGCGCCGGAGCGCTGTCGGGCCGGGTCGCCGACAACGCCGCCCGTGTCCTGGCGCTCGCCGGCGCCGCGGTCACGCGGCTCTCCCTCGATGACTATCCACTGCCGATCATGGATGAGGATCTGGAAGCGGAGAAGGGCATTCCCGAGAACGCGCTGCGGCTCGCCCGCCAGATCGGCGCCCATGACGGCGTGTTCATCGTCACCCCGGAATACAATGCCTCGCTGCCGCCGCTGCTCAAGAACGTCATCGACTGGGTCAGCCGCGTCTCCAGGGATGGCACCCGGCCATTAAAGCCCTATCCGGGCCGGCCGTTCGCCATTGCCTCGTCGTCGAGCGGCCCGTTCGCCGGCATACGCGCCATCAACCATCTGCGCGCCGTGCTCATCCATGTCGGCGGCGAGGTCGTGTCGCCGCAATGCTCGGTCGCCAATGCCGGCGACGCCTTCGACGAGACCGGCGAATTCCGCGATCCGCGATCGCGCGCCGTCATGGGCCAGGTCTGCGAGGCGCTGATCGAGCGGGCGCGGCAGTTCGCGCGGGCGCGCGGCGAATGAACCCGTCGCAGCGCCTGATCGTCGCCCTCGACGTGCCGACGGTGCGCGAGGCGGAGGCCATCGTCGCCGAACTGGCGCCGGCGGTCGGCTTCTTCAAGATCGGCTATCAGCTCGCCTTCGCCGGCGGCCTGGAATTCGCCCGCGAACTGGCGGGCGGCGGCATGTCGGTCTTTCTCGACATGAAGCTCCTCGACATCGACAACACGGTGGAAAAGGCGGTGGACAACATCGTCGGCATGGGCGTGTCGATGCTGACGCTGCATGCCTATCCCAAGGCGATGCGCGCGGCGGTGAAGGCGGCGGCGGGATCGCCGCTGACGCTGCTCGGCGTCACCGTGCTCACCTCCATGGACGCCGCCGACCTCAGGGACGCCGGCTATGCCTACGATCCGGTGGCGCTGGCAATGCTGCGGGCGCGGCAGGCGCATGATTGCGGCATGGGCGGTGTCGTCTGCTCGGCCGAGGAAGCCGCCGCGATCCGCGCCGTCGTCGGCGCCGGAATGGCGGTCGTCACTCCCGGCATCCGCCCCGCCGGGGCGGAGCGCGGC
>JBATNB010000441.1:0-3386 GCA_049290135.1 Rhizobiaceae bacterium | reverse complement strand
GCCCTGGTCGGCGCGGTCGGCGCCGCCGTCGCCGTGGCCCTGCCGCGCGGCGGCCTGCTGGTCTCCGTCGTCATCCTGCCGCTGGTGATCCCCACCCTCATCTTCGGCGTCTCGGCCGCCTACGCCGCCGTCAACGATCCGGACCCGTTCCTGCCGCCCTTCCTCATTCTCGCCGCGTTGACGCTGTTCTTTGCCGTCATCGGTCCCGCCGCCGCGGCCGTCGCGCTGCGGCACGGGACCGATTGAGCCCGATCAAGGCGCGCCGGCGAGAATTGCACTGGAAGACCGTGACGGATAAGAGGACGGCATGAACGAGAACATCGCCACCGGCTGGTCTTTCACGGCGCTCGCCAACCCGACCCGCTTCATTGCCATCGCCGACAGGCTCATTCCCTGGCTTGCCGCCCTGGCCGCCATCACCATCGCGGTCGCGCTGTGGATGGGGTTCAACGCGCCGGAAGACTACCAGCAGGGCGTGACCGTGCGCATCATGTACATCCATGTGCCGTTCGCCTGGCTTGCCATGTTCGGCTATTCGATGATGGCGGTGTCGGCGCTCGGCACGCTGGTCTGGCGCCACCCGCTGGCCGACGTCTCGGTCAAGGCGGCCGCGCCCATCGGCGCCGCCTTCACGCTGCTCGCGCTCGTCACCGGATCGATCTGGGGCAAGCCGATGTGGGGCACCTGGTGGGTCTGGGACGCGCGCCTCACCTCCGTCTTCGTGCTGTTCCTCATGTATCTCGGGCTGATCGCGCTCAACCGCGCGCTCGACGATCCCTCGCGCGCCGCCCGGGCCAGCGCCGTGCTCGCCCTGGTCGGGTTCGTCAACATCCCGATCATCAAGTTCTCGGTCGACTGGTGGAACACGCTGCACCAGCCGGCGGCCGTGTTCCGCATGGACGGCCCGACGATCCATCCGAGCCTGTTGTGGCCGCTGATGATCTCCGCGCTCGGCTTCACGTTGCTGTTCCTGGCCCTGCACCTGGCCGCCATGCGCACCGAGATCCTGCGCCGGCGCGTGTCCGCCATGCGGCGGCTCGCGGCCAGGCGCGCCGACAACGGGTGACCCGATGAACCACGACGCCTACGTGCTTGCCGCCTACCTCGTCTCCGCCGCCGTGATCGGGGCGACGATCCTGTGGGTGGTGCTCGACGATCGCGCACGCCGCCGCGACCTCGCCGCGCTGGAGGCCGCCGGCATCAAGCGCCGTTCGGACGCGTGATGGCCGAGGTCCGTTCCCGCCGCAACCTGCTGACCTTCCTGCCGTTGGCGGCCTTCCTGGCGCTGGCCGGCTTCTTCCTCGTCCAGCTCATGGCCGAGGGCGACAAGTCGGAAGTGCCGTCCGCGCTGATCGGCCATCCGGCGCCGACGACCGTGCTGCCGCCGCTAGGCGACAAATGGGGCCCGGGGATCGATTCGGCCGCCTTCGCCGGCAATGTCACGCTGCTCAACGTGTTCGCGTCATGGTGCGTGCCCTGCCGCGACGAGCACCCGTTCCTGACCGAGCTCGCCCGCGACCCGCGCGTGCGCATCCTCGGGCTCAACTACAAGGACAAGGCCGCGAACGCCGAGGCGTTCCTGACGGAGGGCGGCAACCCCTATGCCGCGGTCGGCGTCGACGCCAATGGCCGCGCCGCCATCGAGTGGGGCGTCTACGGCGTGCCGGAAACCTTTGTCATCGACCGCGCCGGCATCATCGTGGCCAAGATCGCCGGACCGATCGGCCCGGACAATTTCGCCACGCGGCTGAAGCCGGCCATCGACAAGGCGCTCGCCGCCAACTGATCGCCGCTCAGCCCTCCGGCCCGCTGTCCTCCACCGTGTGGCGGGCAATCAGTCTCATCTGGCTGAGCGTGAAGGCGATGGTGATCGGCATGATGCCCCACACCTTGAACGCCACCCAGGTATCGGTGGCAAACATGCGCCAGACGATCTCGTTGACCGCCGCCAGCGCCAGGAAGAACAGGCCCCAGTTGAAGGTGAGCCGGCGCCAGCCTTCGGCGGTGAGGTGGAACGCCGCGTCGAACACATGCGAAAGCAGCGAACGGCCGAAGGCGAGGCCGCCAAGCAGCACGGCCCCGAACAGCGCGTTGACGATGGTCGGCTTCATCTTGATGAAGGTCTCGTCCTGAAGCCACAGCGTCAGCCCGCCGAACACGGCGACCACCGCGCCGGAGACAAGCGGCATCACCGGCAGCGTGCGGGTCAGCGCGAACGACACGCCTAGCGAAATGGCGGTGGCAATCATGAACAGCGCCGTCGCCACGAACAGCGGCCCGCCAAGCCCGGCGAGCGCCGGAATCCGGTCGACCAGCCAGGCGCCGCGCGCATTGGCGAAGAAGAACACCAGCAGCGGCCCGAGTTCCAGCGCCAGCTTCAGCAGCGGATTGAGCTCGCGCGTGCGCGGGTCGGACGGTCCGGTTTCCAGGGGCAGGCCGCTCATGAATGCACTCCCGCGATCGCCTGGGCGAAATCCTTCGCCTCGAACGGTTCCAGATCGTCGACGCCCTCGCCGACGCCGATGAACCACACCGGCAGCTTCGTTCTCGCCGCGATGGCGACCAGGATGCCGCCGCGCGCCGTGCCGTCGAGCTTGGTCATCACCAGCCCGCCGACACCGGCGACATTGCGGAAAATGTCGACCTGGTTGAGCGCGTTCTGCCCGGTGGTCGCGTCGAGGATCTGCAGCACCGTATGCGGCGCGTCGGGGTCGACCTTGCCGAGCACGCGCACGATCTTCTCCAGTTCCGCCATCAGCTCGGTGCGGTTCTGCAGCCGTCCGGCGGTGTCGATGAGAAGCACGTCCGCGCCGGCGGCCTTCGCCCGCTGATAGGCGTCGAAGGCCAGGCCCGCCGCGTCGGCGCCGAGCTTGCCCGACACCACCGGCGACCCGGTGCGCTCGCCCCAGATGTGCAATTGCTCGATCGCCGCGGCGCGGAACGTGTCGCCGGCCGCCAGCATCACCGAAAGCCCGCCCGCCTTCAGCTTGGCGGCCAGCTTGCCGATCGTCGTCGTCTTGCCGGCGCCGTTGACGCCGACGACGAGCACGACATGCGGCTTGTGGCTGAGGTCGAGTTCGAGCGGTTGGGCGACCGGCGCCAGAACCTTCTCGATCTCCGCCGCCATCACCTGGCGGATGTCCTCGCCGGAAACGTCGCGGCCATAGCGGCCCTGCGCCAGCGCGCCGGTGATGCGCAATGCCGTCTCCGCCCCGAGGTCGGCGCGGATGAGCACCTCTTCCAGCTCCTCCAGCGTGTCCTCGTCGAGCTTGCGCCTGGTGAAGACGCCGGTGACCGAGGTGGTGAGCTCGCGCGACGAGCGCGTCAACCCGGCGCGCAGCCGGCTGAGCCAGCCCTTTTTCGGCTCCGGCGCGGCGGGCGCGGCC
>JBATNB010000440.1:0-3736 GCA_049290135.1 Rhizobiaceae bacterium | reverse complement strand
CGGCTGCGACGCGCGCGGCCTCCAGCCCGGCCGGTCCGGCCCCGACCACCACGACGCGCTTGCCCGGTTGCGGCGAGCGCGGGATGAGGTGCGGGATCGACGCTTCGCGCCCGGTCGCGGCATTGTGGATGCACAGGGCTTCGCCGCCCTCGTAGATGCGGTCCAGGCAGTAGGTCGCGCCGACGCAGGGCCGGATGCGGTGCTCCTCGCCCGAGGCGATCTTCATCGCAATATGCGGGTCGGCGATATGGGCCCGCGTCATGCCGACCATGTCGAGCTTGCCGCTGGCGATCGCGTGGCGGGCGGTGGCGACATCGGCGATGCGCGCGGCGTGGAACACCGGGAAGCGCGTGGCCTCGCGCACCTCGCCGGCGAAATCGAGATGCGGGTTCGAGCGCATGCCCTGGATCGGGATGACGCCGGTCAGCGCCGCATCCGACTCGATATGCCCGCGGATGATGTTGAGGAAATCCACCTTGCCGGATGACGCCAGGCGCCGGGCGATCGCCACGCCGTCCTCGCGGGTCAGGCCCTGCTCCCAGTCCTCGTCGGCGACCATGCGGATGCCGACAATGAAATCCGGGCCGACGGCGGCGCGAACGGCGGCGATCACCCGTTCGGCGAAGCGCATGCGGTCGTCGAGCGAGCGCATGCCGTACTCGTCATCGCGGCGGTTGGTCGCCGGTGACCAGAATCCGTCCATGAGATGGCCGTAGCTTTCGAACTCGATCCCGTCGAGGCCGCCGGCCTGCATGCGCTGGGCCGCGCTGGCATAGTCGTCGATGATGCGCTCGATGTCCCAGTCCTCCATCTCCTTCGGAAAGGCCCGGTGCGCCGGTTCGCGCACCGAAGAAGGCGCGACCACGGGCAGCCAGTCGGCCTTGTTCCAGCCGGTGCGGCGACCGAGATGGGTCAGCTGGATCATGATGGCGCAGTCATGCTCGTGCACGGCGTCGGCCATTTCGCGCAGCCACGGCACGATCTCGTCCTTGTAGGCCTGCAGATTGCCGAAGGCGGCCGGGCTGTCGCGCGAAACGATCGCCGAGCCGGCGGTCATGGTCAGCGCCATGCCGCCCTTCGCCTTTTCGGCGTGATAGAGCCGGTACCGCGCCTTCGGCATGCCATCCTCGGAATAGGCCGGCTCATGGCTCGTGGACATGAGACGGTTCTTCAAGGTGAGATGCCTGAGCCGGTAGGGCTGGAACAGGGGATCGTTGGACAGTTGCGCGGTCATGACGCCCCCTGCGGCCTTCAGTTGCAGTCGAACTGGCTCAATCTCCAGCCGCTGGCCGGAGAGGCGATGTCGGTGATCCGCCAGCCATCGCCGCGGTTGATCAGCGACCAGACGATGCGCCTGGCGGAATCCGGCTGGCCGTCAAACAGCAGGAAGCTGGCGGTGACTTCCGCCACCGGTCCATCGACCTTTTCCTCGAACTCGAGGGTCGATGCGACGGTGTTCTCGTCATAGTCCTGCGCGTCGATGGACAGGCCGAAATCGAAGCAGCCCATTTCACCGCCATTGTTGGCCATGGCGTCGCTGGCCTCGAGATTGGCGAGCGCCTGGTCGACGAACAGATGGCGCATGTGCGGCGACTGTTCCGACACCATCGGCACATAGAATTGCCGCACGACCTCGCCCGGTTCTCCGGCGAGCGCCGCCGATGCCGGCATCAGCGCGGTCATCAGCGCGGCCATCATCATCGCCGCGCAGGCACGCGCGGGCATCATCGCCGCGCAGACGCACGCGGGCATCATCGCCGCGCAGACGCGCGCGGGCGATCGCCATGTCCGATGCCGCGGCGTCAGTACCACGCGTCCTCCATGGAGCCCTTGCGCCGGGCGATGAAGTCGAGCAACGCCTCGTCCATGGCCTGGTCGAGCGCCGGCGGCTCATATTCGGCGAGCTTCTTCTTCCACAACAGGTTGGCGCGCCAGGCGGCGTCGTGGCTGCCGGCTGCCTGCCACTTCTCGTAGGGTTCGTTGTCGGCGAGTTCTGAATCCCAGAAGGCATCGGTATAGTTGGCCATCGTGTGTCCGCAGCCGAAGAAGTGGCTGCCCGGCCCGACTTCGGTAAACGCGTCGAAGGCCAGCTGGTTGTCGTCGACGGTCACGCCATCGAGATAGGTATGCAGCGCGCCGCAGAAATCCGCGTCCATCATGAACTTCTCGTACGACATGGACAGCAGCCCGTCGAGGAACCCGGCCGAATGCAGGATGAAATTGGCGCCGCAATGGATGGCGGCCAGCATCGACATGGTCGATTCATTCATCGCGTGCGCATCGGGCAGCTTCGAGGTGGTGAAGTTGCCCGAGCAGCGCAGCGGCAGGCCGAGGCGGCGCGCCAGCTGGCCGACGACCATGGAGCCGATGGCCGGCTCGGGCGTGCCGAAGGTCGGCGAGCCGGACCGCAGCGACATCGATGACAGGAAATTGCCGTAGATGACCGGCGCGCCCGGGCGCTCAAGCTGGGTGAGCGCGCAGCCGGCCATGGTTTCGGCATGGGCCTGGGCGATGGCGCCGGCGCTGGTGACCGGCCCCATGGCGCCGCCGAGGATGAAGGGCACCACCACCGCGCACTGGTTGGCGCGCGCATAGGCGCGCAGCGCCGTGGTCATCGTCGCGTCCCACACCAGCGGCGAGTTGACGTTGACATTGCCCATGATGACGCAGTTGGCGTCGACGAAATCGGCGCCGAAGACCAGGCGCGCCATGTCGATGGAATCCTCCGCCCGGCTTTCGGCGGTCACCGAGCCCATGAAGCAGCGGTCGGAATATTTGATATGGCTGTAGACCATGTCGAGGTGGCGCTTGTTCACCGGCACGTCGACCGGCTCGCAGATGGTGCCGCCGGAATGGTGCAGCCACGGCGAGGACTGCGCCAGCTTCACGAAGTTGCGGAAGTCCTCGATGGTGCCGTAGCGGCGGCCTTGGTCGAGATCCATGACGAACGGGCAGCCGTAGGATGGGGCAAAGACGACCGACTTGCCGCCGATCTCCACGTTGTTGGCGCGATTGCGGGCGTGCTGGGTGAAGGTTCTCGGCGCGCCGGCGAGGATTTCCCGCAGCAGGCCGGGCGGGAACTTCACCAGGGTTCCCGAGACCGCGGCTCCGGCCTTGCGCCAAAGGTCGAGCGCCACCGGGTCGTCGCGGAACTCGATGCCGATCTCGGCCAGGATCCGGTCGGCCGTGCGTTCGATCCGGACGAGGTTTTCTTCCGACAGGATGTCGTAGGTGGGGATGTTGCGCACGATGTAGGGCCGGTGCACGCCGACCGGTCCGCCTGACCGTTCCTTCTGGCGTTGCGCGCGTCCACCGCGTTCGCGGCGTGCCGGAGTGGCCTGTGTCTCGTCCATCGCGCTCGACGCTCCTCTATGTCCAGTGCATAAACTATCGGGCGGCACCGGCGCTGTGACGCTTGAAAATGCTGATGCCTTGCATAAGCTGGGATTATGCAAAATACGCGCGCCCTGCTCCCTGTCGCACGCCCGGTGATCGTCTTCGAGGCCGCCGGACGGCATGGTTCCTTCACCGCCGCCGGGCGCGAACTGGGCATGAGCCAGGCGGCCGTCTCCTACGCGGTCCAGGCGCTGGAAGCCCGGCTCGGCGTGGCCTTGTTCCGCCGCCGCCACCGGCGCGTCGAACTGACGGCGGCCGGCGAGCGCTTCCACGCCGATGTTGCCATCGGGCTCGGCCATATCCGCAAGTCGGCCGAGATTCTGGCCGGAAATGCCGGCAA
>JBATNB010000439.1:0-7254 GCA_049290135.1 Rhizobiaceae bacterium | reverse complement strand
GTCGTGGCCTCCGACGCCTTCTTCCCGTTTGCCGACGGTCTGCTGGCGGCCGCCGAGGCCGGCGCGACGGCGGTCATCCAGCCGGGCGGCTCGATGCGCGACGACGATGTCATCGCCGCCGCCGATGCCGCCGGCCTGGCCATGGTGTTCACCGGCGTGCGCCATTTCCGCCATTGATGGCGGCCGGCCTCAATCCTCCGGATTGTGCGCCGGATAGGGCGTCGTCAGCAGGATCAGGCCGCCGACGATGAAGAACAGGATGATCATCGCCATGCCGGCGCGCGAGCTGCCGGAGACCGCCGTGACCGTGGCCACCATGAACGGCGCCAGGAAGCTGGTCGCCCGCCCGGCGAGCGCATAGATGCCGAAATAGCGGCCCGATTCCACCTCCGAGACGCTGCGCGCCATGTAGGAGCGCGACGAGGCCTGCACCGGGCCGAAGGCGACGCCGATCAGCAGTCCGAACACGATGTAGGCCTTTTCCGCCGCCGTGCCGAACAGGCCGCCGGAATCGGCCGGATCGAAACTCATCAGGCCGAACAGCGTATAGCCCGGCCCCGTCGACACGATGCCGACGGTCGCCACCAGCAGGCACAGGATCGAGAACAGCACCACGCGCTTGGAGCCGACGCGGCTGTCGATCGAGCCGCCGGCGATCGAGCCGAAGATCGCCACGATGTTGAGGATGATGCCGTAGAGGCCAAGCTCGGTGATCGACCAGCCGAACATGCCGGCGGCGAAGCCGCCGCCGAGCGCCAGCAGCGCGCCGACGCCGTCCTGGTAGATCATGCGCGCCAACAGGAAGCGCACCAGGCCGATGCGCTTCTTCAGTTCGCGGAACGTCTCCACCAGCTCCGACAGGCCCTTGGTGACGGCAAGCCCGATCGGGCGCTTGGTGCCGCCGTCCGGGGTGAACAGGAACATCGGCAGGATGAAGACGAAATACCATGCCGCCGAGATCGGGCCGGTGGCGCGCGCATCCTCGCCCTGCGCCGGATCGATGCCGAACAGCGGCTTGATGCCGATCAGCGTCGTGCCGCTCTCGCCGCTGCCGGCGAGCCCGAGCAGCACGAAGATGAGCACCAGCATGCCGCCGAGATAGCCGAGGCCCCACGCCACGTTGGAGACGCGGCCGATCTGCTCGCGGTTCACCAGTCGCGGCAGCATGGAATCGTTGAAGACCGTGGAGAACTCCGCCGCGATCGCCGCGCCGGTGTAGGCAAGCAGCACCCAGAACACGCTCGATCCCGGCGCCGCGTTCCACAGGAACAGCAGCCCGATGATCTTGAGGATGGCAAAGCCGGCGATCCAGGGCTTGCGCGGTCCGGTCTGGTCGGCGATCGAGCCGAGCACCGGCGCCAGGATCGCCATGAAGAACCCGCCGGCGGCGATGGCGAAGCCCCATGCCGCCTGGCCGGCGACC
Organism: Rhizobiaceae bacterium; assembly: GCA_049290135.1. Taxonomy (GTDB): domain Bacteria; phylum Pseudomonadota; class Alphaproteobacteria; order Rhizobiales; family Rhizobiaceae; genus JADJTR01. Next base: position 5,831 of record JBATNB010000439.1, on the reverse strand, counting down.
GGGTCGGGATTGCCGGCCGCGTCGAGCACCATGCGCGAGACGAAATACGGCCCGAAGATGAAGGTGGTGACCACGGTGAAGAACGGCTGCGCCGCCCAGTCGAAGAACATCCAGCTCCACACGCCCCGGTTCATCCGGCTGGCATGCGCGCCCGCGTCAGTGTTCGTGGTCATGATGTCCCCCCTTGCCGCGCCGTGGCGCGCGGCGATCATGTCACCGCGCGTGAAATGCGCAAGCCTTGCCTTGCTGCCCGTTTCGTCCGACGCTGCGCACCATGACCCACGGGAAAGACAAGGCGATGACGACTGATCCCATCACCGCGCTCGACCTGCCGGAAGCCGACCTGTCGGAGGCCACGCGCGCCTATTTCGCCAAGTGCGACGAGAAGCTCGGCATGGTGCCCAATGTGCTGCGCGCCTATGCCTTCGACGAGACGAAGCTGCGCGCCTTCTCCGAAATGTACAATGACCTCATGCTGGCGCCGAGCGGCCTGACCAAGCTCGAGCGCGAGATGATCGCCGTCGCCGTCTCCAGCGTGAACCATTGCTATTATTGCCTGACCGCGCATGGCGCCGCGGTGCGCCAGCTCTCAGGCGATCCCGCGCTCGGCGAGATGATGGTTATGAACTACCGCGTCGCCGATCTGACGGCCAGGCAGAAGGCCATGCTCGATTTCGCCGTCAAGCTCACCCAGGCGCCGGCGGCGATCGAGGAAACCGACCGCGCCGCGTTGCGCCAGGCCGGGTTCACCGACCGCGACATCTGGGACATCGCCGCCGTCGCCGCCTTCTTCAACATGTCGAACCGCGTGGCCGCCGCTGTCGACATGCGCCCCAATCGCGAATACCACGCGCTTTCCCGCTGATCCCACGGAAGTCCCGGCCATGGATTACCTGCCCGACGCGGCGACCTTCGCGCAATTCGCCGTCGCCACCGCCATCCTTGCCCTCACTCCGGGGCCCGACATGACGCTGTTCGTCGGCCGCGCCCTGTCGGAGGGCCGCGCCGCCGGGTTCGCCTGCATGGCGGGTGCCTTCACCGGCATCGTCGTGCATACGCTGCTCGTCGCGCTCGGCCTGTCGGCGCTGATCGTCGCCGCGCCTTCGGCCTTCCTCGCGCTGAAGATCGTCGGCGCGCTCTATCTCGTCTGGCTCGCCGTCCAGGCGGTCACCCGCGGCTCGGCCTTTTCGCCCGACACGAAGAAGCGCAAGGCGCGCCCGCTCGTCAGGAACTGGCTCGCCGGCGTCGGCATCAACCTGCTCAACCCGAAGATCGTGCTGTTCTTCATGACCTTCCTGCCGCAGTTCGTCTCCGCCAGCGATCCGCATGCGCCGGAAAAGCTCGTCGTCCTCGGCTTCGCCTTCATCGTCCTGTCGATTCCCCTGACCGTGCCGCTCATCCTCGCCGCCGACCGCTTTGCCGCCGCGCTGAAGCGCAATCCCGGCGTGATCCGGGTTCTCGACTGGATGTTTGCCGGCATCTTCTCCGCCTTCGCCGCGAAGATCCTGCTCACGCAGACGCGTTGACGCCGCGCCATTTGACCATCGGCGGGACCGCTCCGGCGACCGACGCGGCTGAATGGCCCGACAGGATGCGCATCAGTGTCGCCAGCTGGCGCGACGCGCCGTCCCGGCTCATTCGGCCCCGTGCCCGGCAATCATCATCGCCTCCAGCGCCAGCCGCTCGGTCTTGCGCAACCGTTCCGATTCGCTCTTCAACTGGCCGCAGGCCGCCAGGATGTCGCGCCCGCGCGGCGTGCGGATCGGCGAGGCATAGCCGGCATCGTTGATGATCTCGGCGAAGCGCTCGATCGTCGCCCAGTCGGAGCATTCGTAGGACGAGCCCGGCCACGGATTGAACGGGATGAGGTTGATCTTGGCCGGAATGCCCTTGAGCAGGCGCACCAGGGCGAGCGCGTCGGCGGGCGAATCATTGACCCCCTTGAGCATCACATATTCGAAGGTGATGCGCCGGGCGTTCGACAGGCCCGGATAGGCGCGGCAGGCCGCCATCAGCTCGCGGATCGGGTATTTCCGGTTGAGCGGCACCAGCTCGTCGCGCAGCCGGTCATTGGCCGCGTGCAGGGAGATCGCGAGCATGACGCCGATCTCCGCCCCGGCACGGGGGATTTCCGGCACGACGCCGGAGGTCGACAGCGTGATGCGCCGCTTCGACAGCGACAACCCATCGCCGTCGGCCGCGATCAGCAGCGCCTTCTTCACATGGTCGAAATTGTACAGCGGCTCGCCCATGCCCATCATCACGATGTTGGACACCTTGCGGCCCTCGGCCGGCACGAACGCGCCCTCCGGGGCGTCCGCACCGGGAAAGTCGCCGAGCCGGTCGCGCGCCGTCATGATCTGCAGCAGGATTTCCTCCGCCGTCAGGTTGCGCACCAGCATCTGCGTGCCGGTATGGCAGAAGGAGCAGTTCAACGTGCATCCGACCTGGCTGGAGACGCACAGCGTTCCGCGCCCTTCTTCCGGAATGTAGACCGTCTCCACCTCGACCGGGCGCCCGGCGCCGCGCGGCGGAAAGCGCAACAGCCATTTGCGCGTGCCGTCGGCGGAAACCTGTTCCTCCACGATTTCCGGCCGCCCGATCACGTGGCGCGCGGCAAGCGCCTCGCGAAGCTCGCGCGACACGTTGGTCATGGCGGAAAAATCGGTGACGCCGCGCACATAGATCCAGCTCCACAATTGCTGGACCCGCATGCGGATCTGCCGGGCCGGCACGCCGGCAGCCGCCAGCGCTTCGCCGAGTTCGTCGCGATCGAGCCCGATCAGCGACGGCAGGCTCTGGTTCATCGTGGCGGTGGCGTTCACGGCGGCGGCGCTCCCTTGCGGCGCCGCGCCTTTATCACTTTCCGCGGCCGCGTTCATGGGAAAAAGGCGGAACCCGGCGTTCCGGTCGCGCCGGCGTCTTGGCGCGACGGCGGCGAACTCAGTTGCAGACCTTGATGGAATCGAGCGCGGCGCTGATGCCCTTGAGCGAGAAGGAATAGCCCGTGGCATTGCCGCGGCCGGACTTCGCCGCCACCTTCATGTCGCTGCCGGCCTTCATGGCCGCCACCAGCGCCGGTTCGTCGGCCGGATTTTCCACCCAGGCCGACTTGCCGCGCGTGAACATCGTGAAGCTCTTGTCGCCGACCGACACCGTCACCTTGGAATCCTGCTGCAGATTGTAGCCGGCGATGAATTGCGGCTCCAGGCCGCCGCCGGCCTTGCGCGAGACGAAGAAATAGATGTCGCCGTGATCCAGGCCGGTCGGTTGCTTGTCCGTCGGCACCGACAGCACGTAGCACACCGCCCCGCCCTGCGACGGATAGGTATAGGTGCCCCAGGCATTGTGCTGCGCGCGTTTCGTGGCCGTTTGCGCCAGCGCCGGCATGGCGGCAAGCGCCATCGCGCCAATGACGATCGTTTTCAGCAATCCATGCATGGTTGGTCCAAAGTCCTCTGGCATGACTGATCCGCGCCACGCCGGTCGCGGAGCCGGTGGTTGCGGACATTTTGACGGATTCTGGGTTACCAAAGGGTGAACCGCCGCCGCTTCGCCCCGGCCGCCCCCTCGCGGCGCGGCCGGTGCATCCAAGTCCCTTCGCCCGTGAGGAAAAAGCAAGAAAACGGCAACAGTTTGGCCGCGTCAGTCCTGTTCGGCGAGCGCCTTGCGCGCCGCTTCCCGATGCGCCGGCGTGATGTGGCGGCGCAGTGTCGCCAGCGCCAGCGTCAGCACCGCCACGTCGTCGGTGAAGCCGACGGCGACGATGAGGTCGGGCACGACATCGAAGGGCATGACGAAATAGGCGAGCGCCCCGAGCAGCATCGCCCTCGCCGTGGCCGGCGTCGCCGAATCGAAGGCGCAGTAATAGGCCGCGACCACCTCGTCCATGAACGGCACCTGCCGCGCCGCGCGCTTGACCGTGCGCCAGAAGTCGCGCTTGACCGTGCGGGCATTGTCGTCGCCGTGATCGATGGTGTTGGCCATGGCGCACCTCCTGCGTTCGAGCGCGGATGTGGGAAGTCCGGAGCCCCGGCGCAAGGCCGGCGCGCCAGGCGGGCCGTTCACGCCCCCGCGCCGAACCCGGTGCGCTGCGCTTCGCTGTCGCGCCGTGCCCCGGCGGCAAGCGGATAGGCCGCCTCCACCACATAGGGTCCGCCGCCGATCGAATCGCGCGATGACATCAGCACGAACCGCGTCACCGGGAAGGGCTGGGCGGAAAAACCGCCATGCATGGCGAGCCACCGCGCGGTATCGCCGTCGCTGGCCGTCTTCAGCCGCGCCAGCGTGACATGCGGGGTGAACTTGCGCGGATCGGCCGGGAGCCCGAGCCGCTGGCAGATGCGCTCGATTTCGCCCTGCAGCGCCACCAGGTCGGGCGAGCCGGCAACGCGCGCGAACAGCGAGTGCGGCTTGCGCCCGCCGAACGAGCCGGTGCCGGCCAGGCTGAGCGCGAATGCCGGCCGGCGCACCCGATCGAGCGCATGCGCCACCTCGTCGGCCACATGGCCCTCGACATCGCCGATGAACCTGAGCGTGATGTGGAAATTCTCCACGTCGATCCAGCGCGCGCCCGGCAGGCCGCCACGCAGCAGCGACAGCGACAGCGCCGCGTCGCGGGGGATTTCGAGGGCGGTGAACAATCTCGGCACGATCGCCTCCCGATTCGCGTCACCGGCAGCGAATCACCGTTTCCCGGTCACGGCAAGCCTCGGCCGCCGGCTACAGCTTCGCCTTGGCCAGCGCCGCCTCGATCTGCGGCAGCATCCCGTCCACCATGCGATCGATCCCGGCGGCGTTCGGATGCATGCCGTCGGCAAGCAGCAGCGCCGGGTCGGCCGCCACGCCTTCGAGGAAGAACGGGTACAGCGCAAGCCCGTAGCGTTCCGCCAGTTCCGGATAGATCGGATCGAACGCCGCCTGGAAATCCGCGCCCATCGACGGCGCCGCGCGCATGCCGGCAAGGATCACGGTCTTGCCGCGCGTCTGCAGCGCCTCGATCATCGCGGCGAGGTTATCGTGCGTCACCGCCGGGGAAATGCCGCGCAGCATGTCGTTGGCGCCGAGTTCCAGGATCACCAGCATGGCGCTGTCGGGAACCGTCCAGTCGAGCCGCTCGCGCCCGCCGGTCGTGGTGTCGCCGGACACGCCGCCATTGATCACCTTCACCGCATGGCCGCGTTCGGCGAGCCTGGCCTGCAGGCGGTCGGTGAACCCTTCGCCCGGCTGCAGCCCGTACCCCGCCATCAGGCTGTCGCCGAAACCGACGATCTCGTCCGCGCGCGCCGGAGCGGCGCTCACAAGCGCGAGAGCAAACAGCCATGCCAGCGCGAATCGTTTGCATCCCATTGGCGAAGCCCCATATGACAGCCCGTCACGCCGCGCGTGATCCGCTCCATATAGGATGATTTTGCTTGCCGGACACCGTCATCGCGCTTTCGAATGTTTCGCTCACCCTCGGACAGGCCGCCGCGCGCGTCGACGTGCTCCGGGATGTCAGCCTCGAAGTCGGCGCCGGCGAGATTGTCGGCGTCGTCGGTCCGTCCGGTTCGGGCAAGACGACGCTGCTGATGGTCGTCGCCGGGCTGGAACGGGTGGATGCCGGCGGTGTCCACATTGCCGGGACCGACTTTTCCGGCCGCAGCGAGGACGAGTTGGCGGCCTTTCGCGGCCGCACCATCGGCATCGTGTTCCAGTCCTTCCATCTCATCCCCAACATGACGGCGCTGGAGAACGTGGCGGTGCCGCTGGAACTGGCCGGGCGGCGCGACGCGTTCGCCGAGGCGCGCGCCGAACTCGCCGCCGTCGGCCTTGCCGACCGCCTCTCGCAC
>JBATNB010000438.1:0-3756 GCA_049290135.1 Rhizobiaceae bacterium | reverse complement strand
GCCCTGCATGAAGCGCGCCGCCACGAACGCGGCGAGCGAGCCCGACGCCGCGCAGGCCAGCGACCCGGCGATGAACACGACGATGGCCGACCGGAACACGTGGCGCGGCCCGAACCGGTCCGCCATCCAGCCGGACAGCGGAATGAACACCGCCAGCGCCACCAGATAGGAGGTGAGCGCGAGCTTCAGCGCCACGGGCGACGAGCCGATGTCGGCGGCGATCGCCGGCAGCGCGGTGGCGATGACGGTGGAATCCATCTGCTCCATGAACAGGGCGACGGACAGGAGGGCGGGGATGGCGCGGGACAAGGCGGCTGGCCGGTTGACTGTCCCGGTTTATCGCAGGCCCGCCGAAAGAGGAATGCCCGCATGCGCCGAACCGTGGCGCGGCGGGCGTCTTCCAATCCGCGACAATGCGTTCACTCCCGTTGTTGTGATCGGCGCCGCTGGACCTTCCCGCTAGGATTGCCCCGCTTCAGTCCACGGGAGAACCCAGATGCCTCGTATCAATCGACGTTTCCTGATGCAGACCGCCGGCGCCGCGCTGGCCCTGCCCGGTCTCATGGTGCGCGCCGCCCACGCGCTCGACATGTCGGCGGTCAAGGCGCCGGCGTTCAGCCGGTACAGTCTCGGCGCGTTCGAGATCACCAGCCTGTCCGACGGACACCGGCTGGTGCCGGATCCGCAATCGATCTTCGGCACCAACCAGTCCAAGGAGACGGTGGAGGCGCTCCTGGACGCCAACCTGCTGCCCCGGGACCAGATGCAGTTCACGTTCGCGCCGACCCTGGTCAATACCGGGACCGACCTGATCCTGTTCGACACCGGGAATGGCGAAGGCGGACGCGAAGGCGGCGTCGGCCATATGCTGGCCAACCTGCGTGCCTCGGGCTATTCGCCGGACCAGGTGACGCTCGTCGTGGTATCGCATTGCCATCCCGACCATATCGGCGGCCTGACCGAGGGCGGGCAGCCGGCCTTCCCGAACGCGCGCTACGCGGTCGGACAGGCCGAGTACGCATTCTGGACGGACAGCGCCCGCACGGGCACGCCGGCCGAAGGCGTGGCCAAGATGGTTGCCGCCAAGGTGACGCCGTTTGCCGACAAGACCGCCTTCTTCGGCGATGCCTCGACGGTCGCGCCGGGCGTGACCGCCGCGCTGGCGCCGGGGCATACGCCCGGCCACGCGGTGTTCCGGATCGAGTCGGGCGGCAAGTCGCTGATGCTGACGGCCGATACCGCCAACCATTTCGTGCTTTCGCTGCAGAACCCGGACTGGGAGGTGCGGTTCGACGCCGACAAGGCGGCCGCGGCGGCTTCGCGCCGCAAGGTCTTCGACATGATCGCGGCCGACCGCATCCCCTTCATCGGCTACCACATGCCATTTCCCTCGGTCGGCTATGTCGAACGGGTCGGCACCGGCTACCGCTTCGTTCCGGAAAGCTACCAGCTCGACCTCTAGGGCCGGACCGGCATTCCGGGCCGCAGCGGCGCGGCCCGGTTCCCCGCCCTAGCCGCCCAGCAGTTCCTTTGCCAGCCGCTCCACTTCCTCCGCGCGGTCCCCGGAGGCGGGATGGGTGGAAAAGAAGTCGGCGCCGCCCTGGTCGCCGAACTCCGCGGCGAGAACGCGGAAGAACCGGGCGATGGCGGTCGGATCGAACCCGGCGCGGGCCATGAGTTCGACCGAGTAACGGTCGGCCGACGATTCCTGCTCGCGCGAATAGGACAGCGCGGCGAGGCCGGCGCCCTGGACCAGGATGTCCTCGGCGCCCGAGCCGAGATCCCCGCCGATCAGCATGATGAGCCCGGCCGCGCCGGCGGCGCGATAGAGCCGACGCAGCGAATCCTCATGTTCGACATGGCCGAGTTCGTGCGCCAGCACCCCGTAGATCATTGCGTCGTCGTCGCCGGCCAATGCGACGAGTTCATCGGTCAGGACGACATTGCCGTCCGGCAGCGCGAAGGCGTTGGGTCCGATCGGGCCGCCGCCGCGGAAGTGCAGCGTGTAGCCGTCGATGCCGCGCGGCGTCATCGACGCCAGGCGGTTGAACCCGCCGAGAAGGCGATGCTGGCGCTCCTTGTCCAGCCCGGTCGGCAGGAACACGGTCGCATCGAGCGACTGGAGCGCGCCCTTGCTCATGAGCGCCGGAACAGCCGGCGGGGTGACCGCGACGGCGATCTCCACCATGACCGGAAGCGCATAACGGTAGGTGGCGAAGAGAAGCGCGATGACGGCCAGCACGGCGACGATGAGGCGGGGATGGAACCGCTCGGCCTCGGCCACGAACCCGGCGCCGCCCAGGCCGGACAGGCGGTCGATCCCGTTATTGTCGAAGGTCTCGAACAGGCCGCCATCGGGAAAGGTCACGCGGCGCGCGACGGACCCGAGGCGCGCGGAGATGGCAAGGTCCGACAATGGCGCGCGGCTGAACGGCGCGCCGCCGGCGACGATTTCGGCCGTGCCGTCGACGACGCGCAGCACCGCCTCGGCGCCCGCCGCGCCGCCGGCGGCAGGAAAGATGCCGGAAACGGCATCAGAAGCCAAAGTCGAAGCCTTCGACATCGAGATACTCCGCGGCCGCGGCCGCGCCCGGGTCCAGTTCGCCGGCCGCGTAGAAGTCAAGCGAGCCCGCCGCGATGAGCGAGGTCGATGCGGCCATGAATTTCGCCATGCGCACGGCGGCCCAGGGACGCATCAGCCCCAGCGAGAAAATCGTGGCAAGGAAATTCGTCACCGCGATGGCGAGGTAGCGCCGGCGCGACACGTTGGAATTCAGCATGTGCCGGCCGTCGATGACGGTCGAGGAGAACACGACATTGCGCACGCCGGCGCGGTAGACGAGGCTGGCGAGCGCGAAGATCAGAAAGAACGGAATGAGGATGAAGTAGGCGGCCGCGGCGACCAGTATGGCCATGCGCTGCGAATCCTCGTTCGCCGGGTCGAACCGGGCGAAGAACTCGCCGAGCCAGCCGCCCCAGCCGACGGCGATCAGCACCGCAACGCCGATCGCGGCGATCACGCCGGCCAGGATGATCAGCAGCGCCGGTCCGAGCTGCCGGAACAGCTTTCCAAGGTCCGGATCGGTCGCCATCGGCCGGCCGGCAAAGCGCATGTTGTTGAAGATGTAGGACCAGCTCGAGCGCGACGCGAACGGCGCCAGGATGCCGCTGGTCGTGTAGGCGGCCATCGGCCACAGGATGAAGCCCGGCCAGGCCTGCCAGTAGGTTCCGGAAAAATCGAAGCGGCGGTTGCGCCAGCTCGTCACGCGGGCGTTGAAGCGCAGGCCGCGCGCGAGGAACCACGGTACGGCGAACAGGAACAGGATGCCGATGGCGATGCCGACCAGCGGCGCGAAATTGAGCGCCAGATTGTAGATGCCGATCAGCGCCAGGACGATGACGCGGCCAATCAGGATGCGGACGGGGCTGGCATGATATTCGAACGCCGAACCGGCGATGTTCGTGTGCCCGTAGAACCAGCGCTGCCGGCGGACCTTGGCCCAGGCCGAATAGATGCCGAGCGTGAGGATCGTCAGCAGGACGTTGACGATCCAGATGCCGAAATATTCCTTCCACTCGCCGGTAAAGGTGAAGCGGTGCTCGGCAAAGGCCGGCGCGGCCGGCTCCTCGCCGCGCTCCGGTCCCGCGCCCCACGGCAACGCCGCGCTGTCATCGCTCATGCCGCCATCCTCCCGATCGCTCTGGTAGCCGCTGCAACCAAGGGAAGCAAGACGCGGCCACCCGCCGCGGCGAGAC
>JBATNB010000437.1:0-2176 GCA_049290135.1 Rhizobiaceae bacterium | reverse complement strand
GGCCCGCGGCGCTCGTCGGCACCAGCGGCAACCGCAGCCGGCCGTTCATGCGGCCTTCGCGTTCAAGCACGAATTTCGCCGGCCCCGGGGAGCTTTCAACGAACATCGCCGCGGCGGCTGCGGCGAGCCGTTCGTGCCATTCCAATGCGCCTTCGCGGTCGCCCGATGCCCAGGCATTGAAGAGGGTCACGCATTCGGCCGGGCGGACATTCGAGAGCACCGAGGTCACTCCGCGCGCGCCGAGCGCATAAAAGGCAAGCGCCAGGCCGTCATCGCCGCAATGAACCACGAATCCCCGACCGCAAGCGGCGCGCAATCGCGTCGCGCGGGCCGGATCGCCTCCTGCTTCCTTGATGGCGACGATGTTCGAATGAGCGCCCGCGAGGCGCGCCGCGGTTTCAGGCTCTATGGCGATCGCCGTGCGGCCGGGCACCGAATAGAGCATGACATCGCCGCTGGCAGCCTCGGCCACGGCGGAGAAATGGGCGCAGAGCCCCTCCTGGCCGGGCTTGTTGTAATAGGGCGTGATGTGCAGCACGCCATCGGCGCCGGCATCGAAGGCGCGCTTCGTCGCCGCGACCGCCTTGGCGGTGTCGTTCGATCCCGCGCCTGCCAGCACATAGGCGCGGCCCTCGGCACGCCGGACGGTGCGCTCGATCAGCCGCGCTGCTTCCGCTTCCGACAAGGTCGCCGCCTCACCCGTGGTTCCGACCGGGACCAGGCCGGCGATACCCGAGTCGAGTTGCCAGTCGACGAAGCGGTCGAAGGCGTCCCAGTCGATCGCTCCCCGGGCATCGAACGGGGTCACCATCGCGGTGAAGACACCATCGAAACGGTTCGGGTCGGTCATGATTTCTGCTCCTCGCCTGCTCGCCTGTGGGATGGTCGTTGCCGCCGCCCGGTCCATTCCGCCCGCGCCAGAACCGCGATGCGCATCAGTCAATCACCACATGCGGCTCGCTCATTTCGCGCATGGCGATCCGCACGCCCTCGCGGCCGAGGCCGGAGCTCTTGATGCCGCCGAAGGGAACGTGCTCGGCGCGGAAATCGGGACCCTCGTTGATCATCAGCCCGCCCACGCGCAGGCGGCGCGCCGCCATGCGGATCACGGCATGGTCGTTGGTGAACAGACCGGCCTGAAGCCCGAACGGAGTGGCGTTGATCTCGTCGATGGCGGTCTCGATGCTGTCGAAGCGGCGCATCGAGATCACCGGCCCGAACGTTTCGGCCGACACCAGGCGCGCCGATTGCGGCACGTCGGCGATCAGCGTCGGCGCAAGCAGGTTCCCGTCGCGGCCGCCGCCATGCAGGATGCGCGCGCCCAGGGTGACCGCCTCCTTCACGCGGCCCGAGATCTCGGTCGCCGAGGCCTCGTCGATCACCGGTCCCATCTGGGTCGCGTCGAGCATCGGATCGCCGACGCGAAGGGTTTCGAGCAGTGCCGCGATGCGCCCGGACAGCGCCTCGGCGACCGACTCGTGAACAAGGAGCTTCTTGACCGCGGCGCAGCTTTGCCCGGCAATCTCGCAGCGCTGGCCCACCGCGACCGCGGCCGCCGCGTCGAGATCGGCATCCGGCATCACGAACAGCGGATCGTTGCCGCCCAGTTCCATCAGGCAGCGGACGAGACCGGACGCCTGTTTCAGCGCCATGCCCGCGACCGGGCCGCCGGTGAAGCTCAGAAGGTCGATCGGCGCGCGGGCGAGCGCCACTGCCGCCTCGGCGCCGCCGTGGACGATCTGGACGAGGTCCGGCGGAAACCCGGCCTCCCGGGTCAGCGCGACCAGATGCGCGGCGGCGAGCGGCGCCTTGGGCGAGGGCTTGACCACGACCGCGTTGCCCGCTCCGATCGCCGGACCCAGCTTGTGGCAGAGCAGGTTGACCGGATAATTGAACGGCGTGATCGCCGCCACGACGCCGACCGGGCGGTGGGTGACGACGGCCTGCTTGTCGGCGCCACCAGCGACGATGGCGCAATGCATCACCTCGCCGTCTAGGACGGTCGCGGCATCGCCGGAAAGCCGCAGTGTGTTCTGCACGCGGCGGATTTCGTTGCGCGCCTCGGTGATGGTCTTGCCCATCTCGCGGGCAATGGTCCGGGCCAGCGTGGCGGAATCGCGGGCGACAAGGTCGGCGAGGCGGTCTAGCAGCGCGCGCCGCTGGTGCGGGGTGGTGA
>JBATNB010000436.1:0-4474 GCA_049290135.1 Rhizobiaceae bacterium | reverse complement strand
CACGCGCGGGCGCCGCGCCGAACGCCTGGTCAGCGCCCTGCAGTCCGTGGAGACGGTGAACCCGGACGTGCTGCGCTACCTCAACCGCGCCTCCGACCTTCTGTTCGTCGCCGCGCGCGTGGCCAATGACGACGGGCGCGCCGACGTGCTCTGGGTCCCCGGGCAGCACAGGTAGGCGCCATGTTCATTCCGCTGCACGACGCCAACAACCTGAAGCGCATCCGGCTGCAATATGTCACCATCGCCCTCATCGCCATCAACGCGGCGGCCTTCCTGCTGACGGGCTTCAATTCCGACGAAGCGGTGACGGCCGCCGTCTACGGCCTGGGCTACGTCCCGGCGATCATCAATGACGGCCAGCCGACGCCGGCTTTCCTTTACGTGCCGGAAAGCCTGACCCACCTCACCTATGCATTCCTGCACGGCAATTTGCTGCACCTTGGCGGCAACATGCTGTTCCTCTGGGTGTTCGGCGACAATGTCGAGGATGCGCTCGGCCATGTGCGCTTCCTGCTGTTCTACCTGGCGTGCGCCGCCGCCGGCGCCTTCGCGCATGGCCTTTTCGCCCCGGATTCCGACGTACCGCTGATCGGCGCCTCGGGCGCCGTGGCCGGGATCGTCGCGGCCTACCTCATCCTGCATCCGAAGGTCCGGGTCTGGGTGCTGGCCTTCGGTCGCGTGCCGCTGCGCGTACCGGCCTGGATTCCGCTCGTCCTGTGGATCGGGTTGCAGGTGGTCATGCTGGTCGCCGCCCAGGGCGAGGCGATCTCCTATGCGGCCCATGTCGGCGGCCTGATCGCCGGCGCGCTGCTCGTCTTCGTCCTGCGCCTGCCCGGCGTGCCCCTGCTGGACCGCGAGATCGTCGCGCCGCGCTCGGCCGAGATCCGCGCGCCGGCGCCGGAAATCGAAACGCCGCGCTGGGGTCGCGACGGACGGCCATATTGACGTGCGCGTCAACGGCTTCTAGAGCACCGCACGATTGCGTCTGCGGGATTCCGTCACCGAAGGTCGGCATCCGGCGCGCGCGCCATCGCCCGGCATGAAAGAAGGCCGGCCAGGTTCAGTGGAGAGGTTGCCGCAATGAAAGTCCTCGTTCCCGTCAAGCGGGTCGTTGATTACAACGTGAAGATCCGCGTCAAGCCCGATGGCTCGGGCGTCGACCTCGCCAATGTGAAGATGTCGATGAACCCGTTCGACGAGATCGCCGTCGAGGAAGCCATCCGGCTGAAGGAAGCCGGCAAGGCCGAGGAGATCATCGTGGTTTCGGTCGGACCGGCGCAGGCGCAGGAAACGATCCGCACCGCGCTCGCCATGGGCGCCGACCGCGGCATCCTCGTCAAGGTCGACGAGATCGCCGAGCCGCTGACGGTGGCCAAGATCCTCAAGGGCGTGGTCGCCGCCGAGCAGCCCGGCCTCGTCATCCTCGGCAAGCAGGCGATCGACGACGACGCCAACCAGACCGGGCAGATGCTGGCGGCGCTGACCGGCTGGAGCCAGGGCACGTTCGCCTCCAAGGTCGAGATCGACGGCGGATCGGCCAGGGTCACGCGCGAGGTCGATGGCGGCCTGCAGGTCGTCAGCATCAAGCTCCCGGCCATCGTGACGACCGACCTGCGCCTCAACCAGCCGCGCTATGCTTCGCTTCCCAACATCATGAAGGCCAAGAAGAAGCCGCTCGACGAGAAGTCGGCGGCCGATTACGGCGTCGAGGTCAAGCCGCGCCTGAAGGTGCTCAGGACCGAGGAACCGGGTGGCCGCAAGGCGGGCGTCAAGGTCAAGACCGTCGCCGAACTGGTCGACAAGCTCAAGAACGAAGCCGGCGTGCTCTGACGAATCCGGGAAGGAACAAGACAATGGCCATTCTCCTCCTCGCCGATCACGACAATGCGAGCCTGTCGGACCAGACCGCCAAGGCGCTGAGCGCGGCGCTGAAGATGGGCGGCGACGTCCACGTCCTGGTCGCCGGCAAGGGCGCCAAGGGTGCCGCCGAAGCCGCCGCCGGGCTGTCCGGCGTGGCCAAGGTGCTCCACGCGGAAGCCGATGCCCTGCTCGAGCGGCTCGCCGAGCCGACCGCGGCGCTCGTCGTCGCGCTCGCCCCGGGCTATGACGCCATCGTCGCGCCGGCGACCTCGATGGGCAAGAACGTCATGCCGCGCGTGGCCGCGCTCCTCGATGTGATGCAGGTTTCCGAAATCATCGAAGTCGTCGCGCCCGACACCTTCAAGCGCCCGATCTACGCCGGCAACGCCATCCAGACCGTGCAGTCGACCGACGCCAAGAAGGTCGTCACCGTGCGCACCGCCTCCTTCCAGGCGGCCGGGTCCGGCGGGTCGGCCAAAGTCGAGACGGTCAGCGTCCCGGCCGATCCGGGCCTTTCCGCCTTTGTCGAGAACAAGCTGTCGGGCGGCGATCGCCCCGAGCTGACCTCGGCCAGGATCGTCATTTCCGGTGGCCGCGCGCTGGGGTCCTCGGAGAAATTCCAGGAAGTCATCCTGCCGGTGGCCGACAAGCTCGGCGCCGCGGTCGGCGCCTCGCGCGCCGCGGTCGATGCCGGCTATGCCCCCAACGACTGGCAGGTCGGGCAGACCGGCAAGGTCGTCGCGCCCGATCTCTACATCGCCTGCGGCATCTCCGGCGCCATCCAGCACCTGGCCGGCATGAAGGATTCCAAGGTGATCGTCGCGATCAACAAGGATGAGGAAGCGCCGATTTTCCAGGTGGCCGACTATGGCATCGTTGGCGACCTGTTCGTCATCCTGCCGGAGCTTCAAAAAGCGCTTTGAGTTTTGCCGTTACGGGCGCAAAAATCCACCGGCCGGGGTAGACGAAGGTCTCTCCGGCCGGTATTTTGTGCATTGCACAAAATGAAGGCGCGGCACCTGCCGCCCCGCACAGACGGATACAGGCAATGACGGGCAAGATCGCGACGGTCGGAATCATCGGCTCCGGGCAGATGGGGTGCGGCATCGCCCATGTCGTCGCGCTGGCGGGATACCAGGTCCTGCTCAACGACATGACTGTCGAGCGCGTCGAGCAGGGTTACGCCACCATCAACGGAACGCTCTCGCGCGCCGTCTCGTCGGGCAAGATCACCGAGGACGAGCGCGACGCCGCGATCCGGCGCATCCGCACCGCGCCGACGCTGGCCGACCTCGCCCCCGCCGATCTCATCGTCGAGGCGGCGACCGAGGACGAGGCGGTGAAGCGGAAGATCTTCAACCAGCTCTGTCCGCTTCTGGGACCCGACACGATGCTGGCGTCCAACACATCCTCGATCTCCATCACCCGCCTGGCCGCGCAGACTGACCGCCCGGGGCGCTTCATCGGCATCCATTTCATGAATCCCGTGCCGGTGATGAAACTGGTCGAACTCGTCCGCGGCATCGCCACCGAGGACAAGACCTTCGAGGCGGCGCGTGCCTTCGTCGCCTCGCTGGACAAGACCACCACGGTCGCCGAGGACTTCCCCGCCTTCATCGTCAACCGCATCCTTCTGCCGATGATCAACGAGGCGATCTACACGCTCTACGAGGGAGTCGGCTCGGTCGACGCCATCGACACCGCCATGCGGCTCGGGGCCAATCATCCGATGGGACCGCTGCAACTGGCCGATTTCATCGGCCTCGACACCTGCCTGTCCATCATGCAGGTCCTGCATGACGGCCTGTCGGACTCCAAGTACCGGCCTTGCCCGCTGCTGGTGAAATATGTCGAGGCCGGCTGGCTCGGACGCAAGTCCGGGCGCGGCTTCTACGACTATTCCGGCCCGACCCCGGTGCCGACGCGCTGAACGCGCGCTAACCCGCCCGCGGCCCGCACGGGCCGCCAGTCTGTCAGCGATCTGTCATGCGCGGCGCGCCAAAAGGCGTGCATGTCCGCGCCGACCTCCCCAACGACAGCATCCACGCCATCCGTTCCCGTCTGGGACCTCGCGGTGCGCCTGTTCCACTGGTCGCTGGTCCTCGCGGTGGCGACGGCGCTGGGGCTCGGCTTCCTCGGCCCGAAGCGCCTCCTCGACTGGCATGTCTTCGCAGGCTACGCCGCGGCCGCGCTCGTGATCTTCCGCCTCGTCTGGGGTTTCGCCGGGACAACGTTTGCCCGCTTCTCCGCCTTTCCGCCCTCCCCGGCGGCGGTCCGCGCCCACCTGTCGGGCACGCACGCCGCCGCATACGGACACAATCCGCTGGGCGCGCTGATGGTCTATGCCCTGCTCGCGATCGTGCTGGCGCTGGCCGTCACCGGCCTCGTCGCGCTCGGCGGCGCGCTGCGCCAGGGTCCGCTGGCAGCCCTTGTCGCCTATGCCGATGGGCGCACGGCCGGCGAGATCCATGAATGGCTCGGCTGGGGCATCGCCGGGCTGGTGGCCCTGCACATTGGCGGCGTGCTGTTCGAATCGCGCCGGGAGCGGGAAAATCTCGCACGCTCCATGCTCACCGGCCGCAAGCGTCCCCGCCACGATGCCACGCCTGAGACC
>JBATNB010000435.1:0-5481 GCA_049290135.1 Rhizobiaceae bacterium | reverse complement strand
GGTCAGCGCCTTCGCCGAGGCCGGCGACGCGGGCGTGGTTGCCATCGGCGGCCGGATGTTCGACCGCCCTCACCTGCGGCGTGCCGAGCGCATGCTGCGACAGGCGCGGCCGGATCGCTGAACTCACTCCTGACCGCGGTATTTCGGACGTTCGCGCGCGAACACCGAGGCAATCGGCGCGTAGTCCATGTAGCCGAGCCTGGCGATCAGGCCGGCGCGCACGATGTCGAATCGGCCGTCAATGACGAATTGGTCGTCGATGTGGATGCCCACCACCTCCCCGAACGCCACGAAGACTCCGGTTGGGCGCCCCGCCGCGTCTTTTGGGACAAGGATCTCGGTGACCCGGCATTCGAGCGACGCGGGCGCGCCGGCGACCCGTGGCGCGGCCACCACCCGCGAAGGCGCGGCGTCAAGACCGGCCAGTGCGAACTCGCTGACGCCGCGCGGAGCGTCGGCGGACGAGGCATTCATGGCATCGAACTGCGCCCGTCCGACGATGTTGACGACGAATTCGCCGGACTCGCGGGCAAACGCGATGCTGTCCTTGTCGCCCTCGGACGAAAACATGACGATGGGCGGGCGGCTGGAGACGGCGTTGAAAAAGGAATAGGGCGCAAGGTTGAGACGACCATCGGCGGCCCTGGTCGAGATCCAGCCGATCGGCCGCGGCGCAACCAGCGCCTTGAACGGATCGTGCGGAAGGCCGTGGCCGCGCGCGGGTTCAAAGAACATGGTTCAATCCGCGCCGAATTCGCTGGTGAGGGCGCGCCAATCCGGGCGGGCGCGTTCCGGAATGTCGCCGCGCGGCGTGCCGATGAACACGAAACCGACGAATCGCTCGCCGGCTCGCGCACCTAGGCCGGCGGCGGCCTCGGCGTCGCCGGCATACCAGCCCGTCACCCAATTCGCCGCATAGCCAAGGGCGGTCGCCGCGTGAACCAGATTGAGCGCCGCCGCGCCGGCTGAAAGGAACTGCTCCCATTCCGGCGCCTTCAGGCTTTCCGTGGGGCTCGAGACCACGCCGATGCCAAGCGGGCAGCGCGAGAACCTGCTGAGTTCGCGTTCGCGCTGCGCCGCGTTCAGCGGGCCGTTGCGCGCTTCCTGGATTTGCGCGAGCACCTCGCCCGCCTTCCTGGCGCCGGCGTCGCGGTAGAGGATGAACCGCCACGGCGCGAGCGCCTCGTGATCGGGAACACGGCAGGCGATTTCGAGGATGGTGCGCAGGTCCGGTTCGCTCGGCCCCGGCGATCCGATCAACGGCATGGGCGCGGATTTGCGCGTGCGCAGGAATTCAATGACGCTCTGGTGCAAGGCAGGCTCCCCGGGAAAAATGCCGATCGCGGCCGGTTCGTCTTGAAAATGCCACCCGCCGGGGATTACACGCAAGCATGGTTCAGTTGTTTGGCCGGCTTGCCATCACAATTCTGCTCGTCGCGGCGCCGTTCGGCGCCCGTGCCCAGCAGACAAGCGCCGAGCCGCTGCCCGATCTGCCGGGCCTGACCGAATATGCGCCGGCCAAGCCCGGCGGGCGCGTGGCCGACGGTGTCGAAAGCGGCATCCGCCTGTCGGCCCGGCTCACCGAATCCAGCCCGGAACTCAAGGGCGGCCTGGTGTGGCGGATCTTTTCGCCAAATCCGGCCGCGGACGGCAAATTGCCGGTCGTAGCCACGGCCCAGGGCGGTTCGGTCGAATTCGCCATCGAACCCGGCCAGTATCTCGTCCACGCCGCATTCGGCCGCGCCGGCGCAACCAAGCGGATCACCATCGGCAAAGGCGTGTCCAATGACCTGCTGGTGCTTGACGCCGGCGGGATTCGCCTCGGCGCCGCCGCGCCCGACGGCAAGCCGATCGCCTCGTCGCAACTGCGCTTCTCGGTCTATGATTCGGAAGAAGACAGGAATGGCGACCGGCGGCTGATCATCCCGGACGTTCCCGCCGACGCGATCATCCGCCTGCATGCCGGCAACTATCACATCGTGTCGAATTACGGCAACGCCAACGCCACCATCCGGGCCGACCTCGTGGTCGAGGCCGGGAAGCTCACCAACGCGGTCCTGCAACACCGCGCGGCGGAAGTGACGCTGAAGCTGGCGCGCGAGGCGGGCGGCGAGGCGCTTGCCGATACGTCGTGGGCGGTGCTGACGAGCGCCGGCGACACGGTGCGCGAGTTTGCCGGGGCCTTTGCCTCGCTGGTACTGTCGGAGGGGCAATACACGGTGGTCGCCCGCAACCGCGACAAGCTCTACCAGCGCGATTTCGAGGTCACGGCCGGCCGCAACGAAACGTTCGAAGTGCTGGCGAGCGAAGCGTCGGGCGTGCAGCCCGATACCAGCACGCCGGTTCCGGTCTCCGATTGAGAACGCACGCCGACCCGGGAACCGGCCTTCCGCCCGTTTCCGCCCCGCGAAAGCCAGGGCGCGTGATGCCCGCGGCTAAGCCAGCGCCAGCACACGCTGTTGCAGATGCGCGAGAAGCGCCTTGCGGTCGGCGATTGCCTGCAGGTCGCACGCCGGGATCGGCGCGCCGACCCGGACGCGGATCGTGCGGCCGCGCAAGCGCGTGAATTCGCGGATCAGCAGCGACAGGCGAAGCGTCAGCGAGACGCGGCTTGCCAGGTGGAAAAGCCGGCCGTTCTGCCCTTCGAAATACATCGGGATGACGTTTGCCCTGGCTTCGCGCACCAGGCGCGCGGGAAACACCTTCCAGGGCAGGTCAGCGGCGCGCCCGAACCCCTTGGGCGCCGTGGCCACGCCGCCGGCCGGGAAGACCACGATGATCGTGCCGTCCTTCAGCAGCCGCAACGACTCGTGGCGCACGGCGAGGTTGGCCGCCATCGCCTCGCGGGTTTCGGAAAAATCGACCGGCAGCGCGTAGGGCGCTATCTCGGGGATTTTCAGCAGGTCGGCATTGATCATCACCCTGAACGGGCGGCCGAGCGTTTCGACCAGCGACAGGATGGCGATGCCGTCGCCAATGCCGAAGGGATGGTTGGCCATCACCACCAGCGGACCATCGGGGACGTGTTGCGGCGGCCATTCGCCGGCCCGGTCCAGGCCGATCCCGACCAGTTCGAGCATGCGTGCGAACACCCGGTCGCGGCTCGGCACCACGTTGCTGCGCCAGAAATCGTAGAGCGCGGCATAGTGCTCGCGGCCGGAAAGACGTTCGATCGCCTGGATGAACCACCGCGTCAATGGCGCATGGTTCTCGTTGGCGTAGGTCAGTTCGGGGAACCGGAGCCGGGATTTCGTGAGCGCGATCATCATGGAGCGGCAATGCACCCGTCGCATTGCCGATTGATGACAGGGCCGGAAATGCCCGGTTCCGTTGGCCTATTCGTGCGCCAGATCCGGCGCCACCGCTTCCCTCGACAGTTCCGCGACGATCGAATCAACCGAGGCTTCGCGCTGGTCGGCCGAACCGAGCCGGCGCAGATTGACGGTGCCGTTTTCCGCCTCGCGCTTGCCGCATACGAGAATGACGGGAACCTTGGCCAGCGAGTGCTCGCGGACCTTGTAGTTGATCTTCTCGTTGCGCAGATCGGTTTCCACGGTGAGGCCGGCCGCCTTCAACCGCGCCGCGACCTTGCCGGCATAGTCGTCGGCATCGGAGGTGATCGTGGCGACCACGACCTGCAGGGGCGCGAACCACAGCGGGAAATGCCCGGCATAGTTCTCGATCAGGATGCCGAGGAACCGCTCCATCGACCCGCAGATGGCCCGATGGATCATCACCGGCTGCTTCTTTTCCGAATCCCGGTCGATGTAGAAGGCGCCGAAACGCTCCGGCAGGTTGAAATCGACCTGCGTGGTACCGCATTGCCATTCGCGACCGATGGCATCCTTCAGCACATACTCGAACTTCGGGCCGTAGAAGGCGCCCTCGCCCGGGTTGATCGACGTCCTGATTGCCCCGCCGGATTGCTCGGCGATGGTTTTCAGCACGCCGGCCATGATCTCCTCGGCATGGTCCCAGGCCGCATCGGAGCCGACACGCTTCTCCGGCCGCGTCGACAGCTTCACGGCGACCTCGGTGAACCCGAAATCGGCGTAGGTCGACAGGATCAGGTCGTTGATCGCCAGGCATTCGGCGGCAAGCTGCTCCTCGGTGCAGAAGATGTGCGCATCATCCTGGGTGAAGCCGCGCACGCGCATCAACCCATGCAGGGCGCCGGACGGCTCGTAGCGATGCACATTGCCGAATTCTGCAAGTCTTATCGGTAGATCGCGGTAAGACTTCAAGCCATGCTTGAAGATTTGGACATGGCCGGGACAGTTCATCGGCTTGATGGCGAAGATGCGGTGGTCGGCTTCCTCGTCATCGGGATGGGTGAAGGCATGCGCCGACTTCACGGCGAACATGTTTTCCTGATACCAGCCCCAGTGCCCGGACGTCTCCCACAGCGCCTTGTCAAGGATCTGCGGCGCGTTGACTTCCTGATAGTCGAGATTGTCGAGGCGGCGGCGCATGTAGGACACCAGCTTCTGGAACATGCGCCAGCCCTTGGCGTGCCAGAACACGACGCCCGGGCCCTCCTCCTGGAAATGGAACAAATCCATCTCGCGGCCGAGCCGGCGATGGTCGCGCTTCTCGGCTTCCTCGATCTGGCGCAGATAGGCGTCGAGTTCCTCCTGCGTGCGCCAGGCGGTGCCATAGATGCGCGTCAGCATCGGCTTGGTGGAATCGCCACGCCAGTAGGCGCCGGCCACCTTCATCAGCTTGAAGGCCGTCCCCACCTGCCCGGTGGAAACCATGTGCGGGCCCCGGCAGAGATCGAACCAGTCGCCCTGGCTGTAGATCTTGACGTCCTCTCCGGCCGGGATCGCATCGACGAGCTCGACCTTGTAGGCCTCGCCCTTCGCGGCAAACACCTGCTTCGCCTTCTCGCGGCTCCAGACGGCCCTGGTGAACGGCGCGTTGCGGGCGACGATCTCGCGCATCTTCTTCTCGATGGCGGGGAAATCCTCCGGCGTGAACGGCGCATTGCGGGCGAAGTCGTAGTAGAAGCCGTTCTCGATCATCGGGCCGATGGTCACCTGGGTGCCCGGCCACAATTCCTGCACGGCTTCCGCCATCACATGCGCGGCGTCGTGGCGGATGAGATCAAGCGCGCGGCGGTCGTCGCGGGTGACGATCTCGATGCGGCCGGACCGGCCGACCGGGTCGGCGAGATCGCGCAGCTCGCCGTCGAGCGCATAGGCGACCGCCTTCTTCAGCAACGATCGGGATATGCCTTCGGCGATGGCGGCGCCGGTGGCGGCGGCGTCGTATTCGCGCGACGAATTGTCGGGGAAGCTCAGGGAAACGGTCATCTCATCACCTTTGTCCAGTCCCGCAAACGAGCGCGGGTGGTGCGTTGTCCATTCGGCATGGAAGCGCCGGCGTCTTAGCGGTTTGGCCGGCGCCGGTAAAGCGCAACCTGCCTGTTCAGGCGCCCGACCAGTAGGCGCGCGCCGCCGGCGACAGGCCGGCCAATGC
>JBATNB010000434.1:0-7297 GCA_049290135.1 Rhizobiaceae bacterium | reverse complement strand
GCGCCGAGCGCCATGACGAGCGAGGCCGCGACGGCAAAGAGGAAGGCGGCGTCGAGAATGTCGGCGCTGCGCCCGGAGCGCCCGGCGGAAGCCGCGTTGCTCATGCCGGCCGCGCCCCCATCGCCTTCTGTGTCAGCCAGCGCACCAGATCGACCGCCCACACCAGCAGCACCGCGCAGATCGACCCGGCGATGAGCGCGGCCCAGATGTCGATGGTCTGCGAATAATAGGACCCCGCCAGCAGCTTCGAGCCGATGCCGGCGACCGCCCCGGTCGGCAGTTCGCCGACGATGGCGCCGACCAAGCTGGCGGCGATCGCCACCTTCATCGACGCGAAGAAGAACGGCAGCGACGCCGGCAGCCTGAGCTTGAAGAAGGTCTGCGCCGAACTGGAATGATAGGTGCGCATCAGGTCGAGATGCATGACCTCCGGCGAGCGCAGCCCCTTCACCATGCCGACCACGACGGGGAAGAACGACAGATAGGTCGAGATCAGCGCCTTGGGCAGAAGCCCGGTGATGCCGATGGCCGCCAGGATGACGATGATCATCGGCGCCACCGCCAGCATCGGCACCATCTGCGAGGCCACCACCCACGGCAGGAACGACTTGTCGAGCGCCGGCACATGCACGATGCCGATGGCGATCAGCACGCCGAGCCCGGTGCCGAGCAGGAAGCCGAGCAGCGTCGAGGACAGCGTCACCCCGGCGTGGTAGACCAGGCTACGCTTCGACGTGACCTTCACGCCGAAGATGTTCTTCCAGAGATTCTCGGCCACCTGGTGCGGCGCCGGCGTCGTCGGCTTGGGCTGCGACATGGTCTGGCCGACGAACTCGACGAACCCCGGCGAAACGCCGGCGCGCCTGTTCTGGTCGCGCTGGAACGGCGCGTTCATGGCGTAGGCGATGACATACCAGCCGGCAACCAGCACCGCGATGATGGCAAGGATGGGAAGGACCTTGGCGCGAAGGGCGATCATGGCGATATCGGCTCAATCGTCATAGGAATGCCCCGCCCGCAAGCCCTCGCGCACGCGATGGGCGACCTTGAGGAACTCCGGCGTTTCGCGGATGTCGAGCGGCCGCTCGCGCGGCAGCGGCGATTCGATCACGTCGATGACCCGGCCCGGGCGCGGGCTCATCACCACGATGCGGGTCGACAGGTAGACCGCCTCCGGAATCGAGTGGGTGACGAAGCAGATGGTCTTGTTGGTGCGCTTCCACAGATCGAGCAGCTGTTCGTTGAGATGGTCGCGGACGATCTCGTCGAGCGCGCCGAACGGCTCGTCCATCAACAGGATGTCGGCGTCGAAGGAGAGCGCGCGGGCGATGGAGGCGCGCTGCTGCATGCCGCCGGACAATTGCCAGGGGTATTTCTTCTCGAAGCCCTTGAGGTTGACGAGCGACATCGTGCGCGCGATGCGTTCGGCCTGCTCGGCCTTCGAGACCCCCATGATCTCCAGCGGCAGGGCGACGTTCTTCTCGATGCTGCGCCACGGCAGCAGCGCGGCCGCCTGGAACACATAGCCGTAGGCGCGCTTTTCCCGCGCCTCGTGCGGCGTCATGCCGTTGACGGTGATCGTCCCGCCGGTGGCACGCTCCAGATCGGCAATGACGCGCAGGAACGTCGTCTTGCCGCAGCCCGACGGCCCGATGAAGGACACGAACTCGCCCCGGCCGATGTCGAGGTCGACATCCTTCAGCGCATGCACCGGCCCGTCATTGGTGGTGAAGGTGAGGGAGAGGTTGGCGGCGGAGATGACGGGGCCAGTTTCCCCTCCCCCTTGCGGGGAGGGGCCTTGGGTGGGGGTATTCTTCACCACCATCACACCCCGCTCGCCGGAATGCCGGTACGTTCCACCTTGCGCGGGGCGACGAGTTCCTTCCAGGTCGACAGCGCGGTGTTGACCGCCATGCCCGGCTCGCGGCCGACGAACTCGCCATGGCCGGGATGCGCGTCCACCTTGCCGTCATTGACCACAAGCTGCCCGCGCGACAGCACGAAGCGCGGCAGGCCGGTGACCTCGACGCCCTCGAACACATTGTAGTCGATGACCGACTGCTGCTTCTTGGCCGAAATCTTCTTCTTCTTCGCCGGATCCCATACCACAATGTCGGCGTCGGAGCCCTCGAGGATCGCGCCCTTCCTCGGATACATGTTGAGGATCTTGGCGATGTTGGTGGAGGTGACGGCGACGAACTCGTTCATGGTCAGCCGGCCGGTGTTGACGCCGTGGGTCCACAGCACCGGCATGCGGTCTTCCAGTCCGCCGGTGCCGTTCGGGATCCGGGTGAAGTCGCCGACGCCAGTGCGCTTCTGCTCGGTGGTGAACGAGCAATGGTCGGTCGCCACCACCTGCAGCGAGCCGGATTGCAGGCCCGCCCACAGCGAATCCTGGTGCAGCCTGTTGCGGAAGGGCGGGCTCATGACGCGGCGCGCCGCATGGTCCCAGTCCTTGTTGAAATACTCGCTCTCGTCGAGCACGAGATGCTGGATCAGCGGTTCGCCATAGACGCGCATGCCCTTGGCGCGCGCCCGGCGGATCGCCTCATGCGCCTGTTCGCACGACGTGTGCACCACGTAGAGCGGCACGCCGGCCATGTCGGCGATCATGATGGCGCGGTTGGTCGCCTCGCCTTCCACCTCCGGCGGGCGCGAATAGGCATGCGCCTCCGGCCCGTCGTTGCCGGCCGCCATCAGCTTCTGCTGCAACGCCGCCACCACGTCGCCGTTCTCGGCATGCACCAGCGGCAGCGCGCCAAGCTCGGCGCAGCGCTGGAACGAGGCGAGCATCTCGTCGTCGTTGACCATCAGCGCGCCCTTGTAGGCCATGAAGTGCTTGAACGAGGTGATGCCGCGATCCACCACGTCCTTCATCTCGTTGAACACCTGCTCGCCCCACCAAGTGATCGCCATGTGGAAGGAGAAGTCGCCGCAGGCCTTGGAGGTCTTGTTGTGCCACATGGAAAGCGCGTCGAGCAGCGACTGGCCGGGCGACGGCAGGCAGAAATCGACCACCATCGTGGTACCGCCGGAAATCGCCGCGCGGGTGCCGGACTCGAAATCGTCGGCCGAATAGGTGCCCATGAACGGCATTTCGAGATGGGTGTGCGGATCGATGCCGCCGGGCATGACGTAGCAGCCGGTGGCGTCGTACTCATGGTCGGCATGCAGGTCCGGCCCGATGGCGATGATCTTGTCGTGGCGGATCTTCACGTCGGCCTTGAAGGTGCGGTCGGCGGTGACGATGGTTCCGTTCTTGATGACCTTGGACATGGGTGGACCTTTCAAAACAGGACGCGTTTTCGACCAGAATACCCCCACCCCTTGCCCCTCCCCACAAGGGGGAGGGGACATGGCGCGAGTCGCCCTCCCCCTTGTGGGGAGGGGTCAGGGGTGGGGGTAAATTGGTTCCCCGCCGCCCTCACCCCACGATCTCCGCGGTTTCGACCACCGCGTGGAACAGCACGTCGGTTCCCGCCTTCGCCCAATCCTTGGAGATGTCCTCGGCTTCGTTGTGCGACAGGCCGTCGACGCAGGGGCACATGATCATTGACGATGGCGCCACGCGGTTGATCCAGCAGGCATCGTGGCCGGCGCCGGAGATGATGTTGCGGTGCGAGTAGCCGAGCCGCTCAGCGGCGCGGCGAACGGCCGACACGCAGCCCTCGTCGAAGGTGACCGGATCGAAGCCGCCGACCTTCTGGAACTCGATGCCGAGCCCCATTTCGCCGGCGATCTTGGTCGCGCCGATCTTCAGGCGCTGCTCCATGTCGGTGATGACGGCAAGGTCCGGCGAGCGGAAGTCGACGGTGAACACCACCTTGCCGGGGATGACGTTGCGCGAGTTCGGCAACACGTCGATATGGCCGGCCGCGCCGACAGCATGCGGCTTGTGGCTCCAGGCGATCTCGTCGACCAGTTCGAGGATGCGCGCCATGCCAAGCCCGGCGTTCCGGCGCATCGGCATCGGCGTCGAGCCGGTGTGCGCCTCCTTGCCGGTGAGCGTCACCTGGGTCCAGGACAGGCCCTGCCCGTGCGTGACGACGCCGATGTCCTTGCCCTCGATCTCGAGGATCGGTCCCTGCTCGATGTGCAGCTCGAAATAGGCGTGCATCCGGCGTGCGCCGACCTCCTCGTCGCCGACCCAGCCGATGCGCTTCAACTCGTCGCCGAACTTCAGCCCCTTGGCGTCGGCGCGCTCGTTGGCCCAGTCGAGCGTGTGCACGCCGGCGAACACGCCCGAGGCGAGCATGGCGGGGGCGAAGCGGGTGCCCTCCTCGTTGGTCCAGTTGACGACGACGATCGGATGCCTGGTGCGGATGCCGAGATCGTTGAGCGTACGGATCACCTCCAGCCCGCCGAGCACGCCGAGCACGCCGTCGAACTTGCCGCCAGTCGGCTGCGTGTCGAGGTGCGAGCCGACATAGACGGGCAGCGCGTCGGGGTCGGTGCCCTGGCGCCGGGCGAACATGTTGCCGGCCTTGTCGACGCCCATGGACAGCCCGGCCTCGTCGCACCAGCGCTTGAACAGGTGGCGGCCTTCATTGTCGAAGTCGGTCAGCGTCTGCCGGTTGTTGCCGCCGGCGACGCCGGGGCCGATCTTCGCCATCTCCATCAGCGTGTCCCAGAGACGGTCGGGATTGATCCTGAGGTTCTCGCCGGGGGCTGCCATGTCGTCACTCCATTCCCGATCAGTCGATCATCCTGAGCACTTCGCGGATGTGGTCGATCAGCTCGTTGATCTGGCCCTTGGTGATGATCAGCGGCGGCGACAGCGCGATGATGTCGCCGGTGGTGCGGATCAGCGCGCCGCGCTCATAGGCCTTGATGAAGGCGGAGAACGCCCGCTTGGTCGGCTGGCCGGCGATCGGCTCAAGCTCGATGGCGCCGATCAGGCCGATGTTGCGGATGTCCTTGACGTGCGGCTCGCCGCGCAGTGAATGCAGCGCGTCCTCCCAATAGGGCGCCAGTTCCGCGCCGCGGGTAAGCAACCCCTCGTCCCGGTAGGTATCGAGCGTGCCGATGCAGGCAGCGGACGCGATCGGGTTGGCCGAGTAGGTGTAGCCGTGGAAGAACTCGATGACGTGCTCGGGACCGTTCATGAACGCGTCGTGGATCATGCCCTTCACGAACACCGCGCCCATCGGGATGACGCCGTTGGTGACCCCCTTGGCCGTGGTGATGATGTCCGGCGTGACGCCGAAATAATCCGCCGCGAACGGCGTGCCGAGGCGGCCGAACCCGGTGATGACCTCGTCGAAGATCAACAGGATGCCGTGCTTGTCGCAGATGGCGCGCAGCTTCTGCAGATACCCCTTCGGCGGGATCAGCACGCCGGTCGATCCGGCCACCGGCTCGACGATGACGGCGGCGATCGTCGAGGCGTCGTGCAGCGTGACGATGCGCTCAAGCTCGTCGGCCAGGTTGGCGCCATGCTCGGGCTCGCCGCGCGTGTAGGCGTTCTGCTCGGGAAGATGCGTGTGCGGCAGATGGTCGACGCCGCCGAGCAGCGTGCCGAACATCTTGCGGTTGGTGACGATGCCGCCGACCGAGATGCCGCCGAAATTGACGCCGTGATAGCCGCGCTCGCGGCCGATCAGCCGTGTGCGGGCGCCCTCGCCGCGGGCGCGGTGATAGGCAATCGCCATCTTCAGCGCGGTCTCCACCGATTCCGAACCGGAATTGGTGAAGAACACATGGTCCATGCCGGCGGGCGCGATGTCGATGAGCCGGTTGGCGGCCTCGAACGCCGCCGGATGGCCCATCTGGAACGCCGGCGCGTAATCGAGTTCGGCCGCCTGGTCCTGGATCGCCTTGGTGATCTTCGGCCGGCAATGGCCGGCGTTGCAGCACCACAGGCCCGCCGTGCCATCGAGCACCTTGCGCCCGTCCGCGGTGACGTAATGCATGTCGGACGCGCCGACGAACATGCGCGGCGCCTGCTTGAACTGGCGGTTCGCGGTGAACGGCATCCAGAACGCGCGCAGGTCGTTCGGCATGGCCTTATGCCGGCTGGACATGGAAGCTCCTCCTTGTTTTGCAACCGGCCCCCGGCCGGTCCGCGTGGCAGGCGCTTGGAAACCGACGCCTTTGATGCTACGCGTTTTTTTGACCGATTGGACAAACGGTAACACCGCCATGGCCGCGGTCAAGCCAAGTTTCGACCTGCCGCGTCGTTTCCATGGTGTCCGCGGCAACATGGCCGGAGAACAGGGTGATGGCGGAAGCGTCGCGGGCGCCGAAAACGCGAATCCAGCGGGAAAAGCGCGACCTCATTCTCGAGGCGGCGCTGGACGTGTTTTCGCGCTCCGGTTTCCGCGGCGCCACCATCGACGAGATCGCCGACGTGGCGGGCATGTCGAAGCCGAACCTGCTTTATTATTTCCGCTCCAAGGACGCCATCTACGAGGCGCTCATCCACGGCCTGCTCGATGTCTGGCTGAAGCCGCTGCGCGATCTCGACGACATCGGCGATCCCTTGCAGGAACTGTCGGCCTACATCCGCCGCAAGCTGGAGATGGCGCGCGACTATCCGCGCGAAAGCCGGCTGTTTGCCAACGAGATCCTGCAAGGCGCGCCGCACATCCGCGCCATGCTCGAGGACGAACTGAAACCGCTCGTCGACGAGAAGGCCGAGACGATCCGCGGCTGGATCCGCGCCGGCAAGATCGGGCCGGCCGATCCGCACCACCTCATCTTCGCCATCTGGGCCACGACCCAGCACTATGCCGATTTCGACGCCCAGGTGCGCGTCGTGCTCGGGCCGCTCAGGGGCGGCGATGGCCGCTTCGAGGATGCGGCGCGTTTTCTCGAGAGATTGTTCCTGAATGGCCTCGCCCCCAGAGCCGGCTGAATCCGCCGGCTGGGGCGAATTGCTGCGCTCCGAATATGCCGGGGCGCTGATCCTGCTGTGCGCCGGCATCTGGCTGCATGCCGGCGACGAGCTGATGGTGGCAACCGTCATTCCCGCCATGGTCGGCGACATCGGCGGCGACGCCTATATCAGCTGGACCACCGCGCTCTACGAGGTCGGCTCGATCACCGCCAGCGCGCTCGGCGCGTGGTTTGCCCGCCAGATCGGATTGAAGCGCTCGCTGGTCATCGCCGCGCTGGTCTATCTCGTCGGCTGCCTTGTCAGCGCCTTCGCGCCGGTGATGGCCGGCATGCTCGTCGGCCGGCTGGTGCAGGGGCTCGGCGGCGGCGCCATCGTCGCCGTCACGCTGGTGGCTGCCTGGCGCATGTTTCCCGGACGGCTGCTGCCGCGCGCCGTCGCCGCCATCTCGCTGGTCTGGGG
>JBATNB010000433.1:0-4692 GCA_049290135.1 Rhizobiaceae bacterium | reverse complement strand
CATGCGGCCAGCGGCGGCGCGGTCGATCCGTTCGTGTTCCGCCTTGCCATCTTCGTGCTGGCGATCTTCGTCGGTTACTACGTGGTCTGGTCGGTGACGCCGGCGCTGCACACGCCGCTGATGGCGGTGACCAACGCCATCTCGTCGGTGATCGTCGTCGGCGCGCTGCTGGCGGTCGGGCTCTCGGCTTCCGGCATCGCCACGGGATTCGGCTTCGTCGCGCTGGTGCTTGCCTCGGTCAACATCTTCGGCGGCTTCCTCGTCACCCAGCGCATGCTCGCCATGTACAAGAAGAAAGAGAAGTGAGGACAACACGATGGCCATGAACATCGCGGCACTTCTCTACCTCGTCTCGGGCGTGCTCTTCATCCTGGCGCTGCGCGGCCTGTCGCATCCCACCACCAGCCGGCAGGGCAATACCTACGGCATGATCGGCATGGGCATCGCCATCGTGACGACGCTGGTGCTTGCGGGGCCGTCGTTCGGGCGCTTCACGCTGATCGCCGCCGGGCTTGCCATCGGCGGCGGCGCGGGCGCCTACATCGCCCGACGCATTCCCATGACGTCGATGCCGCAGCTGGTCGCCGCCTTCCACAGCCTGGTCGGCCTTGCCGCGGTCATGGTGGCGGCGGCGGCGATGTATGCGCCGGAGAGCTTCGCCATCGGCACCGCCGGCGACATCCACAGCCAGGCGCTGGTGGAGATGAGCCTCGGCGTGGCCATCGGCGCCATCACCTTCACCGGCTCCATCATCGCCTTCCTCAAGCTCGACGGCCGCATGTCGGGCAAGCCGATCATCCTGCCGATGCGCCATGTGGTGAATGCCAGCCTGCTCGCCGCGCTGATCGTACTGGTCGCGCTGCTGGTCATGACCGAAAGCACCGTCGTCTTCTGGCTGATCGTCATCCTGTCGCTGGCGCTGGGCGTGCTCATCATCGTCCCGATCGGCGGCGCCGACATGCCGGTCGTGGTGTCGATGCTCAACTCCTATTCGGGGTGGGCGGCCGCCGGCATCGGCTTCACGCTCGGCAACCTCGCGCTCATCGTCACCGGCGCGCTGGTCGGCTCCTCGGGCGCGATCCTGAGCTACATCATGTGCAAGGGCATGAACCGCTCGTTCATCTCCGTCATCCTCGGAGGCTTCGGCGGCGAGACGGCGGCGGCGGGCGAGGACAATTCGGGCAAGCAGGTCAAGATCGGCTCGGCTGACGATGCCGCCTTCCTGATGAAGAATGCCTCGAAGGTCATCATCGTGCCGGGCTACGGCATGGCGGTGGCGCAGGCGCAGCATGCGCTGCGCGAAATGGCCGACAAGCTCAAGGCCGAGGGGGTGGAGGTCAAGTATGCCATCCATCCGGTCGCCGGGCGCATGCCGGGCCACATGAACGTGCTGCTCGCCGAGGCGAACGTGCCCTACGACGAAGTGTTCGAGCTGGAGGACATCAACTCCGAGTTCGCGCAGGCCGACGTCGCCTATGTGATCGGCGCCAATGACGTGACCAATCCGTCGGCGCGCGACGACAAGACCTCGCCGATCTACGGCATGCCGATCCTCGAGGTCGATAAGGCCCGCACCTGCCTGTTCGTCAAGCGCTCGCTCGGCTCCGGCTATGCCGGCATCGACAACACGCTGTTCTACAAGGACGGCACGATGATGTTGCTGGGCGACGCCAAGAAGATGACGGAAGAAATCGTCAAGGCCTTCGATCACTGAAATCGACCGGTTCGATTGCTCGGGGAGAGCCCCGCTTCCCGCCGGGCCATCCTCTCGCCCGTCATGGTCGGGCTCGATCGCGGAGCCGGTGTGCCCCGCGCATCGTCCCCTGGCCCGTCATGGTCGGGCTTGACCCGACCATCTGCGGCGCATCGAAGGGACCAGATCCTCGGGTCAAGCCCGAGGATGACGCCGGTGGATGGCATGGCCCGGGCCTCCCGAGACAGACCGAGGATGACGGCGAGTAGAGGAATCGTCATGGTCGGGCCTGACCCGACCATCTGCGACGCAGCGAAGGGACCAGATCCTCGGGTCAAGCCCGAGGATGACGCCGGTGGATGGCATGGCCCGGGCCTCCCGAGACAGATCGAGGATGACGGCGGTTCATTTACTCGTCATGGTCGGGCTTGACCCGACCATCCGCGACGGCGGTGGATGGCATGGCCCGGGCCTCCCGAGACGGCCCGAGGATGACGGCGCGTAAGGGAATCGTCATGGTCGGGCCTGACCCGACCATCCGCGACGCATCGAAGGGACCAGATCCTCGGGTCAAGCCCGAGGATGACGGCGGTGGATGGCATGGCCCGGGCTTCAAGCCCGAGGATGACGGCGGTGAAACGTAAGTTCGGTCATCAGGCTAGGCCGAGGGTGACGCTGGCGGTTCACTGCATTGTCAAAGACCGGAACCTGCTTCACGCGGTCTTCTTTATACTCTACGCTGCCTGGGTTCATCATGCCGGGGAGGGCGCGATGGCAGCACCCAGCGGGACGAAGCCTGGCGAAACCGGCAAGACCTCGGTCAAACAGGCCGTCATCGTCATCCACGGCATGGGCGAGCAGCGGCCGATGGAGACGCTCAGGGCGCTCGTCGGCGGGTTGTACGCGCCGACGGCAGCAGCTTGGAGCCAGAAGCGACGGCTAAAGAGTGCTACGGCAACCGCGTCGAACGCGGGTTCCAGCGCGGTCATGCGGACACTTCAGTCAACCGGCAGCACGATCCTGCGAACCCTGGCCGGGACGGGAAATCCCTCCGAGACCGACCAGTACTGGATCGTGCCGGATGCGCGCGCCGGCTCGCATGAATTGTCGCGGATCAGGACGAGGCCGCACACGGTCGGCGGGCGCACCTACAGCACCGATTTCTACGAACTCTACTATGCCGATCTGTTGAGCGGGAACACGCTCTCGCACCTGACCGGCTGGATCAAGGGCCTGCTGTTGCGCTGGCCGCACCAGGTGCCGAAGTCCGAATGGAAACTCTGGGTGGCGCTCTGGTTCATCGCGATCATGGCGATCATCCTGCTCGGACCGGAACTGGCCAACAATCCGGTCCAGCGCTTCATGGCGCTGCTGAGCGACGGCAAGGGAGAGCCTGGACCGTGGGGAACGCTTGCCGTCGTCGCCGTCGGGGTTCTCGGTTCATGGTCCCTTGTCGATCGTTGGCGCCGCCACGTCGACGACCCCTTGCGTGAGCCGGCGGGAAGCGAATTGTCGCCATTCTGGTCGTTGCTTGCCGCCATCGCACTGCCGGTTGCGCTGGCGTTTGCGCTCTACGCATGGTTTCCATGGGGGGTCTTCCGCATCCCGGACGCCACGCGGTCGAATGTGCTTTGGTCGTCCTGGCTGTTCGCGCCGTTTTTTCTCCTGTGGGGATGGCCGGTTGCCAAGCTGGCGATCGGGTTCGCCCTCTATCGGGCCATTCACGGATTCGGCGTCCCGATCTTCGGCGACGTGGCGCGGTATGTCCGGCCCGAGCCCGCCTATGTCGCTTCCCGCCACGCCATCCGCGAGCGCGGGCTGAAGCTCATGGAATCCGTACACGGGGCGAAAAAGAAGGACGCAAGCGGCAAGGACACAGAGGAGCCGGAATATTACCGCGTGATCATCGTCGCGCACAGCCTCGGGTCGATCATCGCGCTCGATCTGCTCCGGCTCTGTTGGGCGTCCAAGGGGCCGGGGCAGGGACAGGCGGTGACGACGGCGGAATCGGAGGCGCTTTCAAAGGTCGATGCGCTCTACCAGTGGGCCATCGGTCCCGGGCGGAGCCCGGAGAAGGCCGGCGCCGGGTTCGCCGCGCCCCAGGGGCTGGACCTCAGCGCGTTTCACGCGGCGCAGCGCGAGGCGGCGGAAGCGCTCCGTTCGGGCTCGCGGCAGTGGCGGATCACCGATTTCGTCACGCTCGGTTCGCCATTGACGCATGCCGAATTCCTGGTGGCGCGCGACCGACCGCGCTTCGAGGCGATGAAGGCGGAGCGCATGATCCCGACCTGTCCGCCGCTGCAGGAAGGCAGCCCCGGCAAGGCCTCGTTCCTGTACACGCACCCGACCGGCGGACCGGCCCGACCGCACCATGCCGCGGTGTTTGCAAGCGTGCGCTTCACGGCGATTTTCGACCCGGCCAAACGTTATGTCTTCGGCGATTTCATCGGCGGGCCAATGGTCGAGAACCTGGGGGCAGGCGTGGTCGAATTCCCGGTCCGGATCCGCAAGCCCGGCCTGCTCAAGCGCGTCTTCACGCATACCTCGTACTGGAATCCACTGGCGACCGCCTCCTATGGCGGGTCGGACTCGGGCAAGCTTCCCGACGGGCTCAACGACGCCGCCAACGACCCGGAGTCCGCCCATCTGGCAGCATTGCGGGCGCTGATCTGGCTCCAGGAATCCCGAACCGGCGCGATCAGGCAAACCGCGACGGGCGGAACGGCGCCATAAGCGGCTCCTCGTCGGCGTCGAGCAGCTCGCGGCCGAGGAAAAGCCCGACCGCCGGCGCCAGCGTGACACCGGAATGCATGACGGCGAGCGTCAGCCCGTCAACGCCGGGCGGACGGCCGATGACCGGCAATCCGTCTCCGGGCGTCGGGCGTTCGGCAATCGTGACCTGCGCCAGCCGCAGCCTGTCGCCGCCAGCGATCGCGTTGCGAACCGCCTCGATCAGGACCTGGGCGGCGGCGTCGCGATCGCCGTCCGGCATGCCGCCG
>JBATNB010000432.1:0-4116 GCA_049290135.1 Rhizobiaceae bacterium | reverse complement strand
GCGCGCACCCTGGGCGGCAAGCCACGGGCGCATCTCGCCGGCGGCGAAATCGACATAGGATTCCGCCCACCGGCGCGGCCAGGCATCCTCGGCGCGGTCGAACCCGGCCGAGCCCATCCAGTCCTGCAGGGCCAGATCGCGCGAATCGCGTACGCGCAGTCGCCGCTGCTCCGGCGTGTCGACCATGAACAGGCCGCCAAGCGACCAGAACGCCTGTCCGCCAAGGGAGTTCTCGCCCTCCTGATCGAGGATCAGGACAGACCGGCCGCGGTCGGCGGCTTCCGCCGCGGCGGCGAGGCCCGCCAGACCGGCGCCGACCACGATCACATCGGCGTCCATTGCCCCTCCCGTCTTCGACTTTTGTCGAACAGTAACGGCGCGCGGGGGCGAGTCAAAGGCTTTGATCCGCAGGTCGAAGGAACAGCCGCGCGGCCGCGCCGATTGGCTGGACCTGACCGAGGCGGGGCGCGCGCTGCTTGCCGATGATCCGCTCGCGGATGCGCGTCAGGCGCGGTCGGACCTTTCGGGCGGGCAGATCGAGGCGATGGCCATGGGTCCCGAAGCCGTGGCGCGGCTCGGCGAAACCGGTCTTCAGCCGGTCACGAAAGCCCGAGATCGGCCTTGAGGCCAGCGACGCGGCCGCGCAGGTCGAACGGCATGAGGTCGATGCGGCGGGCGTCCCGGACGCGTGCCAGCGCCTGCGCGGAGGCAATCGACATGCCGGGTCCGCCTCAGCGTTCCGTCAGCTTCAGCTCGATGCGGCGGTTGCGGGCACGGACGGCGTCGTCCTCGCCCTCCTCGAGCGGCTGATGCTCGCCAAACCCCGCTGCCACCAGCCGCCGCGGCCGCACGCCGTTTTCCACCAGCAGCTTGACCACCGAGGTGGCGCGCGCGGAGGACAATTCCCAATTGTCCTTGTAGCGTCCGTTGCCCGACAGCGGCACGTTGTCGGTGTGTCCGTCGACGCGCAGCACCCAGTCGATGTCCGGCGGGATCTCCTTGTCGAGTTCGACAATCGCCGCGGCGAGCTTGGCCATCTCCTCCTTGCCGGCGGCATTGATTTCCTCGGAGCCGGACGGGAAAAGCACCTCGGCCTGGAAGACGAAGCGGTCGCCGACAATGCGGATGTTCTCCCGGTCGGAAAGGATCTCGCGCAGCCGGCCGAAGAAGTCGGACCGGTAGCGGTTGAGTTCCTGCACGCGCTGGGCCAGTGCCACGTTGAGCCGCTTGCCAAGGTCGGAGATCTTGGCGTTGGATTCGCGGTCGCGCCGCTCCGAGGCGTCGAGCGCATCCTCGAGCGCGCCGATCTGCTTGCGCAGCGCGGCGATCTGCTGGTTGAGCAGTTCGACCTGCGACAGCGCGCGCTGCGAGATCGCCTTCTGGGAATCGAGTTCGCCGGCGACCTCGCCGAGCCGCCGTTCGGCCGCCGCGCCGGCGCCGGTGCCCTGGTCGAGAAGCGTCTGGAGCCGGGACTTCTCCGTCTCGGCCGCCGACAACGACGCCTGCAGCGACAGCAACTGGTCCTCGATGTCCTGCTTGCCGGTGCGCTCGAGCGCCAGCAGCTCGGTCAGTTCGTTGATCTGCGAATTGAGCCGGTTGAGCACGTCGTCCTTGCCGGAGATTTCGCGGCTGAGCAGGAACTGCGCCAGCACGAACACCGACAGGAGAAACATGAAGGTCAGCAGCAGCGTCGACAGCGCGTCGACGAAGCCCGGCCAATAGTCGATGACGCGCTCGGAGCGCCGGCTGCGCGACAGCGCCATCTCAGCTGTTCCCGTCGCGGCGTTCGAGCGCGCTCGACAGTCGTTCCAGCGTCCCGCGCATGGCCTTCTGTTCGCCGGCCTGGGTCTCGATGAAATCGCGCAATGTCTGCTGCTCGGTACGCATGTTCTTCACCAGCCCGGACACGCCCTCCGCCAGGCTGGCCATGGCCTGGGCGACGCGGTGGCTCGAGGCGCCGGAATCCTGCAGCGTGCGCAGCCGGTCGGCCAGCAGCCGCAATTCCTCCGCCGAGCCGACGCGCGCCTCGCCGCCGCTGTCGACGCCGAGGTCGGTGACGGTGGAGAGCCAGTTTTCAAGCTCGGTGTAGAAACGGTTCTGGGCGCGGCTGGCCTGCAGGTCGAGGAAGCCGAGGACCAGCGATCCCGACAGGCCGAACAGCGACGAGGAGAACGCCGTGCCCATACCGTCGAGCGGGGCGGCGAGGCCGGTCTTGAGCGCCTCCAGCATGTCGGTGGCTTCGCCCGAGCCCGGATCGAGCGTGCGGATGGTCTCGCCGATCGAGCCGATGGTCGACAGCAGGCCCCAGAACGTGCCGAGCAGGCCGAGGAAAACGAGAAGCCCGGTGAGGTAGCGGGTGATGTCGCGTGCCTCGTCGAGGCGGCTGGCAATGGAATCAAGCAGCGACCGCATCGAGGTGGTGGAGATCGAGGCGGCGGTATGGCGCGACAGCAGCACCTTCATCGGCGCCAGCAATACCGGTTCGGGCGATTCGATGCCGGCGCGGAAGGAGTTGACCCAGCGGACCTCGCGCAACAGGCGGAACACCTGCAGGAAGGCCAGGCCGATGCCGACGGCGAGCACGCCGACGATAAGCCCGTTCAACCCCGGATTGGTCTCGAACGCCCGCCCGATCTGGCGCCACAGGATCGCGGCGACGAAACCGGCGATGGCCAGGAACACCAGCATGGTGAGCAGGAAAATCTGCGGGGAAGACAGCCGGTCCGGATCGTAGCGTCCGCCGATGGACTCGTCCCGATCGAAGCTTCCCGCCATCGCCATAGCCCGCATCCTCGCCAATCGTTGCCCGCCGCGATCCTATGCGCAATTGCGGCGGAATTGAAAGCGAAGCGGCTACTTGCGGCACTCGCCGCGCAGCGAATCGACGACGCCGCCGAACTTCACCGTGATCTTGAACATGGCTTCGCCTTGCGGGCAGGCCAGTTGGCAGAACCCGCCGCCGGGGCCTCCCAGGTCCAGCTCGGCAAAGGACACGCCGCTGTTGCCGGATTTCCAGCCATCGCCATCGCGGGACTGGCAGGCGCCGGAATGCACCTTGTCGACAAATCCGCCGGAGTGCGTCGTGATGGATGTCACGGCCTGACCCTGCTTGCAGAAGGCCGATCTCGACACGACGCCGCCGCCCGGCCCGCCCGACTTGAAGCCGCCGCGGGAGCCGGCGGCGCCGCTGACCGGTATCTTCTGGCAGGCGATGGAAAACTCGTCGATGACCAGGCCGGCCCGGGCACCGATGCCGACAATGTACTGGCCGGCGGGGCAGGTGAGCGTCTTGGTCGAGCCGCCGCCGGTGCCGCCGCATCGCCCGGCCGAGGACGCATGGACCGGACCGGCCGTCGCGGCGAGCACGAGGGTGGCGACAAGGAATGCATGTTTCATGGGAACTCCTCCTTGGACGATCCTGGGCCGTGGACACAGCATCGGGATCGAAATGGTATGAGCCGGTCTGTTCGCATGCAAGGAGAAAGGCCGCGGGAAACCGGATGGTTTTCAAGGCCTTGCGACGCCGCCAGCGGGCAGGTCGGCCCTGTCCGAAAGACGTTCGAACGGCTTTGAACCGCCGCGACGCAGCGTTCAACCGGCGGGCAAGTCCGGCTTTTCGCGCTTCTCCCGGCCGTCCGTCGCCATTCAGGCCGCCCCTCTCGACCCTGATGACGGGTTCACGGCCCGGAGTGAGGCACAGACGCGGACAACCCGGAATGACGGTTGCCGCTGGAGCAAGATCGGGATAAATTCCCGGATATGGGAGAGATCGACCTTTCGCCTGAACCGATCGAAGCGCGCATCGCGGCGCGATTGCGGTCGTTGCGGCTTGAAGCCGGCTGGTCGCTCGACGAGCTTGCGGCGCGTTGCGGGGTCAGCCGCTCGACATTGTCGCGCATCGAGAACGGACAGACCAGCCCGGCGGCGGGCCAGCTCGGGCGGGTGTGCGCGGCGTTCGGCATCACGCTGTCGCGGCTGATGGCGCTGGCGGAGGACACGTTCCGCCCGCTGGTCAGGCGGGCCGAGCAGGCGGCCTGGCGCGATCCGCAGTGTGCCTACCATCGGCGGATCGTGTCGCCGCCCGACCCGCGGCTCGCGGGCGAGGCGGTGCGGGTC